>NZ_JAMPLW010000015.1:0-182612 GCF_028477805.1 Providencia sp. PROV268 | reverse complement strand
GTGTTTTTTAAACTTTTTAATTCAACCGATGAAACATTAAACAAATCGTTTAAAAACACCACTTATCGTTAAAGATATGAGCTATAAACAGTCAAATTCCTGTGTAAACTTGCTCACTTTTTCCCAGTCCGTATATTCTATCTCTGTATTTGGGTCGGTTGGCCCATCTGTCATTTTCATAATAAGTCGAATCATCGTCTTATCGAACCAACCATAACGTGGATAGAACAATGCGCCAGCAAATACTGAGCTTAGTGTTGGTTGCCAAGGGCTTTTCTCCAGAAACTTGCGCGTATAGGCATTCGTTTCAGGAGTATCTTTGCCTTCTTTGCGCGCAGTTAAGTTCACACCAAAGAAAGCGGTTTTCATTGTATTTAATTGGCTTTGATGAATCGTTGCGAACCGCATCAGTGCTTTATTGAAGTGACCATAACGAATAGACGCTCCAACTAACACCTTTTCATACGATGTAATATTGATATTTTTTTCGCTATTTAAATCTCGAATATCACATTGGCGCCCTACACTTCGTAGTTGCTCCGCCATTTTCAAAACAATTTTTTTAGTTTGTCCATCTGTGCTCGAATGCAAAAGTAAGTAACTCATTCTTGATCCTATCTTATTAATCGCGCCAGAAGGTTGGCGTGAATAACACTAATAATGTAAAGACTTCAAGACGACCGAACAGCATAGTCACTACCAGTATCCATTTCCCTGCTGGGTTCATCGATGTAAAGTTATCAGCGACAGTGCCAAGGCCTGGCCCTAGGTTATTTAACGTTGTTGCGATAGCTGAAAAAGCAGAAAATTCATCGACACCCGTTGCAATTAATAGAAGTAAACTGACGATAAAAACGAGCGCATATGCTGAAAAGAAGCCCCATACCGCTTCGATGATCCTTTCAGGTAAAGCTCTTTGCCCTAACTTTATGGTGTAAACGGCATTTGGGTGAACAAGCCTTTTTAATTCCCGAGATCCTTGCAAAAACAATAGCAAGATACGGATAACTTTTAATCCGCCTCCTGTTGAACCAGCACAACCGCCAACAAATGCGGCACATAGAAGAAGCATCGGCAGGAACAAAGGCCATCCGGCAAAACTATCTGTTGTAAAACCTGCAGTTGTTGCCATTGAGACAACTTGGAAAAATGCCTGATCTAATGTTTGCCCAAAAGAGCCATACACTGAGTGATAAAGTAAAACCAGTGTACAGATAATGACGAGGGCTAACTGGAAGCTAATGAATGTTTTAAATTCAGGATCGCGCCAATAGATACCTAAGCTACGCCCAGTAAGCACGGCAAAGTGCAGACCAAAATTACAACCCGAGATAATTAAGAAAACCGCAATAATGGTATTTATCGCTGGGCTATTGAAATACCCCACACTCGCGTCATGCGTTGAAAAACCACCAATCGCTATTGTAGAAAAACTATGAGAGATGGCATCAAACACATCCATACCTGCTATCCACAGCGCAATCGCACATACAATCGTCAGCAATACATAGATGAGCCAAAGGGTTTTTGCCGTTTCTGCAATACGCGGTCGCATTTTATTATCTTTAAGCGGCCCAGGCATTTCAGCACGGTAAAGCTGCATTCCCCCAACACCGAGTAATGGCAGGATCGCCACAGCAAGTACGATGATCCCCATCCCACCTAACCACTGTAGCATTTGCCTATAAAATAAGATGGCTTTCGGAAGCGTATCGAGCCCAGTTAACGTTGTCGCTCCTGTTGTGGTTAACCCAGAAAAGGATTCAAAAAAAGCATCGGTTATGGAAAGGTTTGGCTTTTCAGAAAAGATAAAAGGTAATGCCCCCACACTTCCTAGCACGGTCCAAAACAAGACGACAATAAGAAACCCTTCTTTTGCTTTAAGTTCATGCTTGCTGTTGCGCGTTGGGATCCATAACAGTAATCCGAGCACTAAAGCCGTAACAAACGTTTGACTAAATGCTCGACCTGCTCCATCACGATAAATAAGCGCAACAATACCCGGCACAACCATGGTAAAAGAGAAGATAATAACGAGTAGCCCGACAATACGGGTTATTGCACGAAAATGCATTCGGCAGGTTCCTTGCTAACCAATTGACTATTCAGATTCAGGTATGAGTTCTAAAGCCCCGCGACTCATATCGCGTAATTTATCATTGACTTCTTGCTCTAAGGTAGCAGGAATTGCAATTCGTAGGGAAACAGATTCGTTATATTCACTGTGTAAAATCATCCCGTTGACCTGCGTAACTAGCTGCTCAACCGTATTAATAAATGCATAATCACAAACTAGCTGGAAAAATTTTTGCGGTACTTTTGTTTGTGTTGGTAATAACTTAAGTGCTTGCTGAGCACCATTACCATAAGCTTTAACTAAACCGCCTGTCCCTAGTTTGATACCACCAAAATAACGTACAACAACACAGGTGATCTCCCCAAGATTGCTGCCGAGCAATTGTGCCATTATTGGCTTTCCGGCCGTTCCTGTTGGCTCACCATCGTCGGAAAAACCTAACTGCTGAGAATCATCCGGGCGTCCTGCAACAAATGCCCAGCAATGGTGCCGAGCATCTGGGTATTGAGCTTTAATGGATTGAATATACTCCTTTGCGGCATCAATACCTTCTGTATGTGCAAGATAGGTAATAAAACGGCTTTTTTTAATTTCTTCTGTATAACAGATAGATTCAGCCGGTATTAAATAAGGTTTCATTACGGTAGTTGCAAATCTCGCGTCATATTTTCAATCCGATTATGATGAATGATGATGTTATCTTCAATACGAATACCCCCATAAGGTTTGAACTGCTCAATTTTTTCCCAATTAAAGTGTTGAGCAAATTCGCCTGAGCGCCAAGATGACAGTAACGATTCGATAAAATAAAGGCCGGGTTCAATAGTCAGCACCATTCTTGGTTCCAGTACGCGAGTGCAGCGAAGGAAAGGATACATTTTCGGTGCAGCAAGCAGTGTGCCATCTTCATCCTGCATAAAACCAGCAGCATCATGAACTTGTAAACCTAGAGGATGGCCTAACCCATGGGGTAGGAATGGCGTGGTTAGCCCTTGCTCCACCATAGTTTCTTCGCTAATTCCCTTAATGATTGAGTGTTTTTTCAATAGTTTAGCAATTCGATGGTGCATATCGACATGGTAATCGGTATAGCGTACACCTGCTTTGATGGTATCAATCAAGGCCAACTGTTCTTTATTCATATCGGCAACAAGAGCAGCAAACTCACTTTTGCCTTTTGCGGCATAAGTACGAGTTATATCAGCAGCATAGCCGTTATACTCAGCCCCTGCATCAATCAGAAAGCTTCTTATTTCATTCGGTGCTTGTTGCTGTAATTTAGTGTAATGCAATACGGCTGCATTTTCATTGAGTGCAACAATATTCCCATAAGGCACATCTGTATCGCGATGCCCTGTCGCTTGTAAGTAACTGATGTTGATATCAAACTCACTCATGCCTGCTTGGAAAGCCTCGAATGCCGATAAATGACCATTTACCGCCATTTTTTGCGCTTCACGCATGCAATACATTTCATAATCTGTTTTATAAGAACGATGGAAATGATAGAAATCAACGACAGGTTTTGGGTTAATATTTTGTAGGCGAATACCCAGTGATTCCGCTCTAGCTTTAGCTGAACCAATATAGGCAATATTTTCTTTAGGTATATTCGCTAAAAACTCACTAATATCATCTGCATTTTTTAAATGAATAAGCTCAACTTCTTTGGTCCAAAAGCTATTTGGTAATGGCTCAACGCTGTGCCAATAATCAACGGGAGAATAGAACCAAAGTTTAGGTTTATTCACACCATCCACTAATAACCAAGAATGTGGAACATCGGTGACAGGCACCCATGCTTTAAAGTGAGGATTCACTTTGAAAGGATAGTCGCTGTCATCAAGAAAAATACGTTGAGGTTCACCCGAATGAATCAGTATGGCGTCTAGCTTGCTGCGTTGTAAGACCTGCTGAGTTGTTGTTTGCAAAGTTTTAATATGGTCAGCGTAGAGTGCAGTCAGTTTTTCCATTTCATTCAACCTTTCAGTTTTATTAGAAAATCCAAGCTTAGCACGTTCTTGAATTGACTGGTATGCAATCTGAGGGGAAATCAGCTTAATCAACTGATTATTAAATAGAATACTATTTTCCCTCTCCTATATTTCACTTATTTGCTGTGATCAACGTTCCAGTTTTGTTATCAATTATTTGCATTCCTTTAACATTCTAGTCACACTCAACTCTATCTGGTCGTACCAGATGATAAAATCATCATAAGGAGAACGGCATGCTTTATCAAAGTGAAACAATCTATGTTCAATGGTTGAAAACAGGTATTGCAGAACTCGTTTTTAACTCGCCTGGGCCAATAAATAAATTGGATACTCATACCGTTGCTTCACTTGATGAAGCAGTTGCTGTACTTGAACAGCAATCAGGCCTATTAGGCGTTATTCTAAGATCTGACAAGCCTGCATTTATTGTTGGGGCAGATATCAAAGAGTTTCTTTCACTTTTTGAAGCACCAGCAGAGACCCTAAGCGAGTGGTTAGGCTACGCAAATGGTATTTTTAATCGTATCGAAGACTTACCTGTTCCTACTCTTAGCGCCATTAATGGGTATGCGCTAGGTGGAGGCTGTGAATGTATTCTTTCTACTGACTTACGTATTGCTACTCCAGATGCGCGTATTGGGTTACCTGAAACGAAACTCGGTATTATGCCGGGCTTTGGCGGCTCTGTTCGTTTACCTCGATTAATCGGTTTAGATAGCGCCCTAGAAATTATTACCGCAGGCAAAGACATTAGTGCCGCAGAATCACTCAAATTCGGCTTGGTTGATGCCGTTGTTGAGACGGACAAACTTGTAGAATCAGCCCTTGCCCTCATTGAATCAGCAATCGCAGGAGCGATTAATTGGCAGCAAAGACGTCAACCTAAGTTACAACCATTACAACTTAGCCCTATTGAACAGAGCATGAGCTTTAATGTTGCAAAAGGTATGGTGTATAAGGTTGCAGGAAAACACTATCCCGCCCCTATGACGGCAGTCAATACCATTGAAAAAGCAGCCAACTGTGCTCGTACTGAAGCCCTAAAACATGAAACAGCAGCTTTTGTTCCACTTGCTCATAGCGATGTTGCTCGCTCATTAGTTAGTATTTTCTTAAATGATCAGCAAGTTAAATCAACAAGCAAACAGCTTTCTCGTCACGTTGAAGCCCCTCAACATGCCGCAGTACTAGGAGCAGGAATTATGGGAGGTGGAATAGCCTACCAGTCCGCAAGTAAAGGCGTTCCTGTGCTCATGAAGGATATTAATGAAAAATCTTTAGATTTAGGCATCGAAGAGGCTCATAAACTATTAAATGGTCAATTTGAGCGCGGGAAAATCAATGCCTCAAAAATGGCGAAAACACTCGCATCGATTCATCCTTCGCTTTCTTACGCGGGTATCGAAAATTCACAAGTGATCGTGGAAGCGGTCGTTGAAAACCCCAAAATTAAAGCCGCTGTGCTGACGGAAGTTGAAGCATTAGTTAGCCCAGAAACAATTTTAGCGTCTAATACGTCGACCATACCGATTACTGAGCTAGCGAAGTCGTTAAAACGTCCCGAAAATTTTTGTGGTATGCACTTCTTCAACCCTGTGCATCGCATGCCGCTTGTTGAGGTTATTCGTGGTCAAAAAACCTCAGAGGATACCATCGCCAAAGTCGTCGCTTACGCCAACAAAATGGGTAAAACCCCCATTGTCGTTAATGACTGCCCTGGTTTCTTCGTCAATAGGGTTCTTTTCCCTTACTTTGCAGGTTTTAACTTACTGCTACAAGATGGTGCAGATTTCAGAGAAATCGATAAAGTCATGGAAAAAGAATTTGGCTGGCCGATGGGACCTGCATATCTTCTTGATGTAGTTGGTATTGATACCGCATCCCATGCAGAGCATGTAATGGCACTAGGGTTCCCTGAGCGCATGAGTAAAACAGGCAAAAATGCTATTGATGTTATGTTTGAAGAAAAACGGTTTGGGCAAAAAAATGGCAAAGGCTTTTATCAATATGAAAAAGATAAAAAAGGAAAGCCAAAGAAAGTTGATGACCCCGCCACAGATGCATTACTCGCCTCAATCAGTCAAGGCAAGCGCTCATTTACAAAAGAAGAGATCATTGCACGTATGATGATCCCGATGATCAATGAGGTCGTTCGTTGCTTAGAAGAGGGCATCATTCAAAGCCCTGCCGATGCAGACATCGCTTTAGTTTACGGCCTTGGGTTCCCTCCTTTCCGAGGAGGCGTCTTCCGCTACTTAGATACCGTTGGCACACAATCTTATGCTAAGACAGCGGAGGCCTATGCTCAGTTAAGCCCTCTGTATCAAATTCCTGCGGGTCTCAAAGAAAAATCTCAGGCCAATTCCAGTTATTATGCGAAGCCACCTGTAGTGGCAATTGATATTAAAAAAGTTGCGAGAGGCTAATAGTATGGAAAATGTCGTTATTATCGATGGAATACGTACACCAATGGGGCGTTCAAAGGGCGGTGTATTTCGCCATGTCCGAGCGGAAGACCTCTCAGCACACCTGATGAATGTGATTTTTGAACGCAACCCTAACGCAAGCAAAAAAGAACTCAATGATATTATTTGGGGCTGTGTGCAACAGACCCTTGAACAAGGGTTCAATATCGCTAAAAACGCTGCGTTACTGACTGATATCCCACATACAGTTCCTGCGGTCACAGTTAACCGTTTGTGTGGCTCTTCAATGCAAGCTCTGCATGATGCTAGCCGACTTATTATGACAGGCGATGCAAACTCAGTCTTAATCGGTGGTGTGGAGCACATGGGTCATGTTCCCATGACACATGGTATTGATTTCAACCCTAAATTAACGTTACGTGTCGCAAAAGCGGCTGGTGCAATGGGCCTAACCGCAGAAATGCTGGCTAAAATGTACAAAATTAGCCGTGAGGAGCAAGATGCGTTTGCCCTTAGATCGCACCAACGTGCTGCCCAAGCCACTAAAAATGGTCAATTTAAACATGAAATAGCGCCCGTAGCTGGGCATGACAGCCAAGGCAATCTCTTTGCCGTGGATTATGATGAAGTTATCCGTTTTGATGCAAGCCTCGAAAGCCTAGCATCATTGCGCCCCGCCTTTGACCCCGTAAGTGGTACCGTCACGGCAGGTAACTCTTCTGCCCTTTCAGATGGGGCGTCAGCAATGCTCATCACAGGCGAAAGCTACGCTAAAGAACGAGGGCTCAAGCCACGTGCCAAAGTTCGCTCAATGGCCGTTGTTGGCTGTGATCCTTCAATCATGGGCTTTGGGCCAGTTCCTGCTACAGAGCTAGCGCTAAAACGCGCGGGATTATCATTAGCGGATATCGATATTATTGAATTAAATGAAGCATTTGCCGCTCAATCCATTGCCTGCTTAAAAGGGCTGAAACTGCCAGAAAGCCTTATTGATGAAAAAGTCAACCTTAATGGCGGTGCTATTGCATTGGGCCACCCTCTGGGTTGTTCTGGGGCAAGGATTACAACGGCATTGCTCAATCAGTTAGAGCTGAAGGATAAACAATTTGGCCTAGCAACAATGTGTATCGGATTTGGGCAAGGCATTGCCACGATCATTGAGCGTGTATAGTGTGTCTATACCCTAAGTCGTTCAAGCGCATGTTTGCCAAAAGGATAAGCTCAAAAACGGTATTATCTGAGCAATGCCAAACAGCTAAACCTGCGCCAATTGAAATATAAAGGGTATAGCCGCGAGTTGCCGTAGTGTTGTTGTATGTTGTCAACATTCCCGCCTAGTCAGGGGCGGGCTTTTTCTTTTTTGCCACTTGGTTTATCCATTTGGGCAAAGTTTAACTGACAAGTTACGGTCTAAAACAACCAATCAATGTCATCACCAACGAGGAAAGTGGCACATATACGCTCAATCATGCCACAGGCCATCGATTCAAATATTCAGTAAATTATCATTTAAATAAACTCGTAGGCATCACCAAATAATTGTTCAGGCTTTGCATTACGCTCTGCACAAAAACGTTCTCTGGCGATTTTTGCCATTTCAAAACGCCCTGCTATGTAAATATCATAGGAGGACAAATCACCAAAATCTTCCAATACCCCACTTAAAACCGTTCCTGAGCGCCCTCTCCATTGTTCATCCGGTTGTTCAACGATAGGTATCACTTTTAGATTAGGATAACGTTCACTAAGCGCTTGCAGCTCTCCTAAGTCGTAAAGGTGCTCTAGCTGACGCCCCCCCCAGTAGAAGGTAATATCTCTAGAAGGGTTTTCCATGAGAGCCGCGAGTAGGATCGAATGCGTGTAAGAAAACCCCGTGCCCCCTGCAACTAAGATCATTGGGTTTTGGCTATTTTCTCTAAACCATGCCTTGCCATGTGGGATATCAATATCGATGCGGCGTTGATCTAAAATTCGATCCATCACCGCCATGGCATAAAGATTAATTTCTGAAGCGCCAATATGTAATTCAATTGTTTCGTTATTAGCAGGTGTAGATGCCATTGAGAATGGGCGCTTATCACGCTCATCCATGATCACCATAAGGTACTGACCTGCTTTAAAATGAAAAGGACCATCCGGCAACAAAATAACCCGATATACTGTGTCAGTTATGGACTCAACAGATGTGACTTTACAGCTCAAAGTTGCCATGGCTCCCCTCTTATTTTTCAAAAATATTCAATTGATCCCAAATATCATCAATTCGCGACTTCACTTGTTCATCCATAACAATTGGCCTACCCCATTCCCTGTTTGTCTCACCGGGCCATTTATTTGTTGCATCTAGCCCCATTTTTGACCCTAGACCAGAGACTGGTGATGCAAAATCAAGATAATCGATAGGTGTATTTTCCATCATAACAGTATCGCGAGCAGGATCCATACGAGTGGTTATCGCCCAGATCACATCTTTCCAGTCACGCGCATTGATATCATCGTCACACACAATAACAAATTTTGTGTACATAAATTGACGGAGGTAAGACCAAACACCCATCATGACGCGTTTTGCATGGCCTGCGTATTGTTTTTTCATCGTAACAACAGCAAGACGATATGAGCACCCTTCTGGAGGAAGGTAAAAATCGACGATTTCTGGAAACTGCTTTTGTAAAATAGGTACTAGGACTTCATTTAGGGCTTCCCCCAGTACAGCTGGCTCATCGGGTGGCCGGCCTGTATAGGTAGAATGGTAAATCGCATCACGGCGTTGAGTAACATGGGTTACCGTAAAGACAGGGAAACTATCTATCTCATTATAATAACCAGTATGATCACCATAAGGCCCTTCCGGCGCGAGCTCACCAGGTTCAATGTAGCCTTCTAAGATAATCTCAGCGCCCGCAGGTACTTCAAGATCATTCGAGATACATTTAACGACTTCCGTTTTATTACCACGTAATAAACCGGCGAACGCATATTCAGACAGCGTATCAGGAACCGGAGTCACCGCACCTAGGATAGTTGCAGGATCCGCACCAAGCGCTACTGCGACAGGGAATTTTTCACCCGGATGCTGTTGGCACCACTCTTGAAAATCCAGCGCACCACCGCGGTGAGAGAGCCAACGCATGATCACTTTATTTTTCCCCAACACCTGTTGGCGGTAAATACCCAAGTTTTGACGCTCTTTATTAGGGCCTCTTGTTACCGTTAATCCCCATGTAATCAGCGGCGCAGCATCTTCAGGCCAGCAGTGCATAACAGGGATTTTGGTTAAATCGACGTCATTCCCCGCCCAAATTTGCTCTTGGCAAGGGGCTGAGCTTAGCCGTTTTGCTGGCATGTTGAGTACCTGTTTGAACTTAGGTAATTTATCAAACAGGTCACGAAAACCTTTCGGTGGATCCGGCTCTTTTAGAAAAGCAAGCAGCTTACCAACATCGTGTAGTGCCTTGATATCTTCCTGCCCCATTCCCATCGCAACACGTTTGGTTGTGCCAAATAGGTTGCACAAAACGGGCATATCATAGCCTTTAGGGTTTTCAAATAATAAGGCAGGGCCCCCTGCTCTAAGCGTGCGATCAGCTATTTCCGTCATTTCGAGGTAAGGGTCGACTTCCATCGTAATACGTTTTAGTTCGCCTTGCTTTTCAAGCTGGGCAATGAAGTCTCTTAGGTCACGGTATTTCATTGTCATCTTTTACTATTACAGAGGGAGTCTCATTATAAGACGTCCGGCCAAGGTTACAAGTTACCCATAAAAACTATTCATAATCAATATGGTTATAGTCAAAAACATCTTATTTTACTGGCAATCGAATGGAACCAATGCTTTTAATGATAAAGTATCAAACTGTTCAGGGAATGATTGGTTGTGCTGAAAGAGTTTAAAACCTTCATTTTTACCACTGAAATAAGTCAATGTGTTGCCTTTAATCTGTAATCCACTACCTTCTCTCAGTGCAACCACGACTTCATGAGGGTTGATGACACAAAACTCTTGTAATCGCTCATCTCGCGTTTCCCCCATATGACCTGAGATATGAGAATCGATATAGTGGGGATTTATCTGTACGGGAAACAACCCCAAAGACGGCATAATCACCGCATTACTCACAGGCATATCATTGGTCGTACGAATACTTGGTGTAGCCACATTACAACCCGCACTCCAACCAATATAGGGAACATCACGCTCTTTAACCGCGCGCTGGATAGCAACAATCAACCCATTTTCATGCAGGCATTTATTTAACCACCATGTATTGCCCCCACTTACAAGGATACATTCTGCTTGTTCAATCGCTTCGACAGGGCTGGAAAAATGTTCAATTGACGTAACTTTAATACCTAAAGCTTCGCTTAATTGCTCTGCTCGCTCATCATGAGGATCCCGTAATATCGCATAAGGCACCAATACCGCTGATGTAATGTTCCTACGTGCGATCATTTCATGGATACGAGGTAAGGCATAACTTAGCCATACTGGATTGTTTGGAAGCTTACCGTTACTCAATAAAAAAATTTCCATGCTGTCTCCTAGATAACCTGTTATTACATTATCACTAACTATAATTTATTGATTTTTAGTTAGTATATATTTCTGATTCTAAATGCTATTCTTACTTTGTCGATTAGTCACATTTTTATACTTTAATTTGTTATGATGAGCATAATTTTGTTGTATTGGGTTTAAGAAATGGAAAAATGGCATCTGCTATATTGTAAACGTGGCCAAATTGATAGGGCCATAGAGCACCTAAATAGGCAAAATGTGATCTGCATGACTCCCATGACAGAAATAGAAAAAGTGGTTAGAGGAAAGCGAACAAAAGTACAAGAGCCGCTATTCCCTAATTATCTGTTCGTGAAGTTCGATCATAACGAAATCCATACCACTACAATACAATCCACTCGCGGTGTCAGCCATTTTGTCCGTTTTGGCCTACACCCCGCCATTGTACCAGACGAAATCATCGAACTTTTGCAACAAGCGCCCCTTGGGCATCTCGTCGATCCCGAAACGCCAACTCATGGTGATAATGTCTTGATTACCGAAGGCATTTTTGCAGGTATTCAGGCAATTTATGATGAGCCTAATGGTGAATCACGCTCAATCTTATTACTGAATATTTTAAATAAAAATGTGTCTAAAGTACTCGATAATACTCAGTTTAAAAAGCTATCTTAACCCACATAAAAAAACTGCACCTTAATTGGGTTGGCTACCAACCTGTTGAGTGCAGTTATAAATCGAGTTTTTATAGACTGAATAACGATAAATTAAGGCTCTTCTTTCTCTTCATCGTCTTCTTCATTATTTTCCCGATCTCGCCGACCTTTACCCACATAAAAGTTAGATAAAAGCACACCAAGCTCAAACAACAGATACATTGGCACGGCAAGTAACGTTTGAGAAAGTACATCTGGTGGTGTTAAAAACATCCCCACAATAAATGCACCGACTAAAATATAAGGCCGTTTGCGTTTTAGTGATTCAGGGGTTGTGACGCCGGTCCAACACAACAGAATAATAGCAATCGGTACTTCAAAGGCCGCACCAAATGCCATAAATAAGGTCATTACAAAACTGAGATATTTACTAATATCAGGAATGAAATTGACGCTATCCGGTGTTGTTTTGACAAAGAAACCAAAGGCTAATGGGAAGACAACAAAGTAAGCAAAAGCCATCCCTAAATAGAAAAGGAAGCTACTGGAGACCAATAAAGGCAGCATCAGCCGACGTTCGTGCTTATATAACGCTGGCGCAATAAAGGCCCAAATTTGGTATAGGATCACCGGTATCGAAATAAATACCGATACCATCATGGTCAGTTTAATTGGAGTGAAAAAGGTTGATGCCACATCTGTCGCACTCATTTGAGAACCAACAGGAAGCTTATCAATCAAAGGTGCGGCGACTAGCCGATATATATCATTTGAAAAGTAAGCTAAGGCAGCGAACACAATCAAAACCGTAATCAAACAGTTTAACAGCCGCTTCCTGAGTTCAATGAGGTGGCTAATAAGTGGTTGTGTATCATTTACAGCCATGTTCTATTTTTCGCTTTCTGTCTGATTAGGATTTTTTTTCTCTGTAACGCCATTTTGCTGGTCGCTGTCATTGTTTAGCGATGGCTTTGTCGGCTCATCGACGACAGCTGCCATTTTTGCTGCATATTCAGGATCAGGATCCGATTCAGACTCTGGTGGTTGCGAAGCTTTATTTTGAGCATCTTTAACTGCATTGTCGTAGTTATCAGTTAACTCTTTTGCTTTTTGTAGCTCACTTGCAACGCTCTCTGTTGTCGAGTGATATCCTGTTTTTAATGATTGTGCAGCTTGGCGAAGCTCATCCATAGATTGTTTCAGTTCAGGGGAAAGCGTTTCCATACCCGCTTTTTCCTGAACTTTTTTCAACGTGTCTTGTAACTCTTGCAATTTGAGTTCTTGTGACAATTCATTTTGCACATTGGAGGCTAATGAACGCATCGCACGGATCCAACCAGCAACAGTTCTCACTGCTACTGGTAGGCGCTCAGGGCCTAAGACGACAAGACCAATAACTGCAACAAGCAGCAGTTCACTGAAACCTATGTCAAACACGGTTTAACCCTGCTCTTTATTTTTGCTCTCAACTGGGCTGTCTTTCTTGTCAGCAGCCTGTTGCTGTTCTGTAATATTTTTAGGTGCAAAGTCAGCATCTTGTTTTTCTTGCTCTTCTTTTGCAGCCTTAGCAGCTTCATCATCGTTCATCGCTTTTTTAAAGCCTTTCAATGATTCACCTAAATCCGACCCCAGAGAACGTAATTTTTTGGTGCCGAAAATTAAAATAATAAGTAGAGCAATAATAATAAGTTGCCAAGGGCTACCAAAAGCGGCCGTTGCAATAGTTGATTCCATTGTTTATACCTCTGTAAAAGTGGGATCAATAGTTATTTATCCCATTATATACAACCTGCTCACAATACGGAAATATTCACAGGCTTATAAACTTGTCGCAAAACAAGGTTTACTTAACTTTTCCCCGATTTATACCAGCCTATAATCCATGATAACGCGCCAGCAGACATAAATGCTATAGCCATTCTATTTGAAGCGGAAATAAAGAATAAACTCCCGCAAAGAATCAGTGTTGCACCAATTCCTAATAGGTATTGAGACTTACGCTGTTTATTACGTTGCTGTTTTAATTGTTCTGACAATTGTTCGATATTGGACTGTAAGAACTTATGTTGACGCAAAGCACCATAAATTAAGTCTGGAATTTCAGGCATTTTCTCGGCCCAGTAAGGGGCTTTCTCTTTTAACGCTTGGGTAATTGCAGGAATACCGACTTGACTGTGTACCCAATCTTCTAAAAATGGTTTCGCCGTTTTCCATAGATCCAATTGAGGATAAAGCTGACGGCCTAAGCCTTCAATATAGAGTAAGGTTTTCTGTAGCAGTACAAGTTGGGGCTGCACTTCCATATTAAAACGGCGCGCAGTATTAAATAAGTTTAATAGCACATGCCCAAATGAAATTTCAGCTAACGGTTTTTCGAAAATAGGTTCACAAACGGTTCTGATAGCAAACTCAAAATCTTCAACGTTAGTATCTGCTGGCACCCAACCTGAGTCGACATGCAGTTCAGCGACCTTACGGTAATCACGATTAAAGAAAGCAATAAAGTTCTCTGCAAGATAGCGCTTATCTTCTTTATTCAGTGAACCAACAATACCACAATCGATGCCGATATACAGCGGATCTTCAGGGTGCTCATAGCTGACAAAAATATTGCCGGGGTGCATATCTGCATGGAAAAAGCTGTCACGAAAAACTTGAGTAAAGAAGACTTTCACGCCCCTTTCCGCCAAGATTTTCATGTTTGTCCCTTGCGCTTTTAAAGCCGCAATATCGGAAACAGGAATACCATAGATACGCTCCATGACCATAACGTTTTCGCGACAATAATCGGCATAAACCTCTGGTACATATAGCATTGAGCTATTCTCAAAATTACGACGAAGCTGAATAGCATTAGCCGATTCACGTAAGAGATTTAGCTCATCGATCAAGGTTTTTTCATATTCACGAACCACTTCTTTAGGGCGTAGACGGCGACCATCAGGCAGTAAAGGCACCCAATTAGCGATACGATACATGAGTTTTACATCCGCTTTGATAACCGGCAGGATATCAGGACGGATAACTTTTAAAACGACTTCCTTACCATTTTCTTTGAGTTTTGCGGTATGTACTTGAGCAATCGAAGCTGACGCTAGTGCCTTTTCATCGAAATCATCAAACCACTGTTCGAGTGGGCCGCCTAATGATTCTTCAATGTAACGACGAGCCAGTTTGCCGTCAAAGCTAGCGACCTTATCTTGCAGCAAAGAGAGTTGGTCAGCGATAGCGGGTGGAAACAGATCGCGTCGGGTAGATAGCATCTGCCCAAACTTGATCCAGACAGGCCCCAATTCTTGTAAAGCTAAACGTAAACGCTCACCAAGCTCTTTGCCCTTATGCTGGTTTTTAATCCAAAAGAAACCAAAACGACCAATACGCAGTGGTAACGTCAGCTTTACTTTTGGGATGAGCTCATCCAAACCATACGAAAGGAATACCCGAATAATAAAGTAGAGACGTTTTATTTCACCGGGCGTCATTATACTCCTCCAACTGGCTCAATCGTTTTTCTAGCTCACTTAGTGAATCAGAAACTTGTTCTACTTCATCACTAAAATAAGCCAGTTCGAGTGGGTTTGGAGCCATTTTCCACTCTTCAAGCAGTGTGTCTTTGATATAGTTTTTTTGCCTGCATGCTAAATGTGAAGCTAAACTCGCGCCCTTGCGTAGTACTTGGCTAATACCTTGTGCCGCGACATCGCCTAAGTAAGGGGATAGATAGTGTGCAGGATCCCAAATTGCCATATCTAATAATGACGACCAATGCTGTACAACCTGCATATCACCTTCAATAACAATTTCACCACTATTGATTAGCTGTGATAACTGTTGTTTGTCTTTTAGCTTAATTAGCGTAAAGAGGGATGTTTTGATTGTACAATCAGCAGGCTCATGCCATTGGCTTAAAACATCGACATGGTTATCACTGAAAATCAACGTCAATGTTTTATTCAGCTCTTTCAAATCGATAGACATGACTTTACCCGCTAAGCGTGCTCTAGCGGGTTTTAAGACCGATTCTTTAAATAACATATGATTCAAACATGTTTCCATGAATGCCGTCATTAAAGAATATAACACTGTATTTTGGCTTTCAGCCTGTGCTGATGTGGCTTCCATCTTAGAATTTAAACCCTTTATGCAATGCGACAATACCACCTGTCATATTGGTATAGGAGACTTGTTCAAAGCCTGCATTTTCCATCATTGATTTCAGTGTTTCTTGGTCTGGGTGCATACGGATAGATTCTGCAAGATAACGATAGCTATCAGGATCCCCAACCACAGCTTGACCAATACGAGGTAGAACATGGAATGAATACGCGTCATAAGCCTTATTAAGCGGCTCAATTACAGGCTTAGAGAATTCAAGTACTAGCAGACGACCACCTGGCTTTAACACTCTGAACATTGAGCGTAAAGCTTTGTCTTTATCGGTCACATTACGTAGCCCAAAAGAGATGGTGATACAATCAAAATAGTTATCAGGGAATGGCAGTTCTTCTGCGTTGGCTTGAACATAGCTAACATTACCAACAATACCAAGATCACGTAATTTTTCACGTCCCATTTTTAACATAGAGTCGTTAATATCAGCGAGGATCACCTCACCTTTTTCACCGACAAGACGAGAAAACTTCGCGGTTAAATCACCAGTACCACCAGCAAGATCTAAAACACGTTGGTTACGACGTACACCACTGGCTTCTATCGTAAAACGTTTCCAGACACGATGAATGCCGAAAGACATTAAATCATTCATCAAGTCATATTTTGATGCTACAGAGTGAAAAACATTAGCCACAAGGCCAACTTTATCTTCTTTACCTACGGTACGGAAACCAAAATCAATAGTTTCTTTTGATGGTTCTGTCATTTCTATTATGCCTGTTTATAATTCAAACTTTTGTAGGAAGTGTAACAGTCTTTGAGGTAAAACCCTATCAAGAAGTCTAAGATTCCGCACAATATGGCTTATCTGACTTTTCAACGAGCTGTGGTGAAATAGGCTGTTTTACCTCAACCCCCATTTCTTTAAAGCTTTCTGCCTGACTAATTAAATTACCACGCCCCTCAGCCAACCTTTTCATTGCGGATTGGTAAGCATTATCCGCTTTATCAAGGCTTGCCCCTAAAAGTTGCATGTCATCAACAAAAAGGCGTAATTTGTCGTACATTTTTGCGGCTTTTGCGGCAATTTCTTGCGCATTTTGCCCTTGGCGTTCATAGCGCCACAAATTGTTAATTGTTCGCACCGCCACTAATAATGTGGAAGGGCAAACTAACATGATATTCTGTTTTATACCTTCATCAAGTAGCTCAGGCGATTCTTTTAAAGCCAATAAGTAAGCAGGTTCAATTGGAATAAACATCAATACATAATCTAAAGAGCGTATCCCCGGTAGTTGATGATAGTCCTTATGACTTAACATACGCATGTGATTACGAATTGAAGCTACATGGTTTTTGATAGCCTGAGTTTGTTCGTCAGGGTCTTCACTATTGAAATATCTTTCATAAGCGACCAGTGACATTTTTGCATCAACAATCACGTCTTTACCTTCAGGCAAGCGGATAATCACATCGGGCTGATAACGGCTGTTATAGCTGGTATTAATACTGACTTGTGTTTCAAACTCACTCCCTTTGCGTAAACCAGAAGCTTCCAAGATCCGCGTCAGAATGGTTTCTCCCCAGTTTCCTTGGATCTTGTTATCCCCTTTAAGGGCTCGAGTCAGGTTAACCGCTTCTTTGGTCATTTGAGTATTTAGCTGCTGTAACTGACGGATTTCATACGCCAGTGTATGCCGCTCTTTGGCTTCTTCACCAAAGCTTTGCTGTACCTGTTGGCGGAACCCCTCAAGCTGTTCACGAAATGGGGATAGCATGGCAATCAAGCTTTTTTGCTGCTGCTCTGATGCCCTACGCTCATTCTGCTCAAAAATTCGGTTGGCTAAATTTTCAAATTGAATCGTTAACCGCTGCTCACTGTTTTGCAGCAGGCGCTGTTTCTCTTCATTGGCTAGCTGGCTTTGCTCAAAACGTGTTGTGATTTCTCGTAATTCAGCTTCTTGCTCACGATTAATATCTCTGAGTGTTCGCAACTCTTGATCGAGACGTTCATATTCCATTTTCCACTCAGAAAGATGGATGTTTTTTTCATCACTGGCCGCAAGTTGACGATTAATGTGTTGGAGTTCTTGCTCTTTTTGGTTAAGTTTTTGCGCAATAAACAGCCAAACGGCTAAGCCGCCAATTAATATACCGCCAAGGGCGCCAATAACCCCATATAAAAGAGAGGTATCCACTGTTAAATCCTTACATGACGAGATCTAGGGTAAGGTAATCGGATACTGTATATCAGTCCAGAAGTAATTTAAAACAAGCCCTAAATTGCGAGACGATTCGCAGCTTAGCCCATCCACTGAGCTAGCCAACGTAATCCAAATGCACCTGGCGCTAATATACCAAATGCCCAAATCATCGCAGACACTAGGTTTGCCGCCTGAAAATAGCGTTTAGGCATTTTACAAATCCCAGCCACTAAAGGTACGACAGCTCTGAATGGCCCGAAGAAACGCCCTAAAAAGACACTCCATATGCCCCAACGATTGAAAAAGTGCTGCCCTCTATCAATCATTTGAGGTTTGCGAGAAATCGGCCACATTTTACGGACGTTATCTTTATAGTGAAAACCAAACCAATAAGAGAGCCAATCACCAAAAAATGCCCCTAACGTTGCCGCAAGCCATACAGGCCAGAATGTAATACCACTTTCGCCGATGAGGGCACCTAAACCTAACAGGATGACAGTTGCAGGCAACAGCAAAGATAAAAAGGCTAAAGATTCACCAAATGCTAGAAAGAAGATGATTGGCAGCGCCCATATTTCATGTTCACGGGTAAATTCGGTCACTGTATGGACGATTTCATTCAACGTCACAGCCTTTCTCCCTTATAATGGATTGGTTTAATACATTAACTAATATGTAATAAACCAATCTTAAACTAATTATTCGAGGAAATAACTTTGAAGTAAGCTTCTGCCAGCATTATCCAGTCCAAAATCACTCTCCAGCCATTTATCAATACTACCATAATGTGTTTTTATGCTATTTATGGCTGTCATAAGAAATTCTTCACGCACAGAATAGACATACTCAAACTTTTTCACCACACTGTCACTCATCCTTTGTGCATGCTCTTCCAATAAATGCTTACGGAATGGCGCGAGGGTTTCATTTGTCAGTAGGTAATCTTCCATGACGGTATCTAAGTCTGCACCCAGCGCAAATAGTACCAAAGCGGCGCCAACACCAGTACGATCTTTACCGACCGCACAATGCTGAACGATCCCCCCTTTTTCAGGCTGCTTTAACATACTCACAAGTTGATGGTAAGCAGGATTATTTAAAGGCAATAGCTCGTAAAGGCGCCCCATAAATATTTTAGGGTCAAACTGTTCAAGTGACTCTGGTGTCAGTTGACCTAAGTCGGCACTGACCTCCTTTGCCATAGGGTTCGCTGGGGCATTAACATAATGAGCACCATCCCAAATCATATCTGGTTTTGCTTTTGTTTCCGCCACATCACGGTAATCCAAGATTTGATAAAGGTTTTGTGATTGTAAAACGGCCAAATCCTCTGTCGTTAAATGGTTCAAAGCTCCTGAACGAAATAGCACGCCTGATTTTATTTTGTTGCCATTGGCTAATTTTTTTCCGCCGAGGTCACGGAAGTTAATTCCACCTTTTAACGGTAATACTGAAGGGTGTAAATAAGGTGTTTTTGTCATAATTATCGCTACCTATGATATTGATTATGACTAAAACTATAACAGATTATGACCGGAAAAAATCAGAAAAAATACCCGCCGTTAAGCAGGTATTCATAAAAAAGAGTGCATCGAAATGTAATCAATATCGAAAAAGAGAAAGAAAACTGGGCTCGTCTACGGTTTATTCACAACCGAGCGAACATCAAAGTAAACGAGCCAGTAATAGGAGAAATTAAAGTAGACGACGCGCAGCTTCAACAACAATGCTTAATACATTGCTTTCTGTTTTCTTCAACAGTGCTTCGTCTGGAATTTCTTGTTGAGTACGGTTAACAATCACACCTGCAACCATACCCGCACGTAAGCCTTGGCTTGAGCACATGGTCAGCAACGTCGCTGATTCCATCTCATAGTTCATCACGCCCATATCTTGCCATTCTTTCATTGAACCTCTGAAATGGCGCATCACACGACCAGTATAGGTGTCATAACGCTCTTGGCCTGGATAGAAGGTATCCGATGAAGCAGTCACACCCACATGGACTGTTGCACCCGCTTCTTTCGCTGCATCATAGAGTGCATTCGTACAAGTAAAGTTAGCAACGGCTGGGTATTCCAATGGCGCAAAATGTTGGCTCGCACCGTCTAATCTTACGGCTGCGGTTGTCACTAACACATCACCAACATTAATATTTTCTTGAATAGCCCCTGTAGTACCAATACGCAAGAAAGTACGAATACCTAGCTGCGCAAGTTCTTCTACAGCAATAGAGGTTGAAGGACCACCAATTCCCGTTGAACAAATAATGACTGCTTTACCATCAAGCTCACCACGCCAAGAGGTGAACTCACGTAAAGAAGCGAGATGTACCGGATTATCCATCAGGCGTGCGATTTTTTCGACACGATTTGGATCACCGGGAACAATTGCAACGGTTGCACCCTGTAAGTCACTCTTTTTTAGCCCTAAGTGGAATACGTCAGACATATCAAACTCCTTTACACAATGGCATCATTGAATTTATACGTTGTGATTAATATAGCGGTAAACCCATGTCAATTTAGTGACCATAGTCACTTTTAATGGAAATGATTTTATCTAGATTTCATTAAATGGTGATTTAGATCACAAATTAATTGTTTTAAATACAAATATGCAATCAGTATAGACGATATGAAAGAAAGTCACGAAAAAGCGCCCGAAGGCGCTTTGAATTATTGGCAGAAATAAAAGATAGTTTATCTATCAGAGAACTACATCAAGGATCAGAACGCCTACTAGACCAATGGCCCAAGCTATCGTTGTTGGGATAGACCAAACCATCATCTGTTGTCTAACGTCCTTAATACCCATCATTCGGTTAACAACCCAGTAGAGGCTGTCGTTGAAATAACCAAAGAACAGTGACCCCATTGTCGCAGCTTGAGCCGCAACAAGCAGATTGATATCAGGGATCTGGCTAATAATGGGAGCAGAAATCGATGCCGCTGTGATCATCGCGACGGTGCCCGACCCCTGAATTAAACGTACCAATGTGGCGATAATAAATGGGATCAACACTGGAGTGATTGGTAAACTCGCCACATGCTCCGCTAAAATATTCCCCGTACCACTGTCACGTAAAACCGCACCTAACGCACCACCCGCACCTGTTACCAGTAAGATGATCCCGGCTGACTGTAAGCCTTCTTCCATGCGGTCGATGACTTCTTCTTTCGTCGCTTTTGGCATCAGCGTATAAACGGCAATCAACACACTGATAGACAGAGCGATTATTGGTGCACCAAGGAATTCAAAGGTTTGGAAATACCAATTATTCTCCATCCCTTGAAAGGCGTCGGTTTTTAGCAATAACCCGTTGACCGCATTGATAAAGATCAACAAGATCGGTGTTACGATAGGTAATACAGATAAGAAGAGGCTTGGTAACGGCTTGTTCGCCTTTTCTTCCATATAGCGGTCGTGAATTTCTTTCAGATCTGCGTTGTTGCTTTCATCGGGCATAAACTCAGGGTATTTAACAGCTAACCACTTCGCGTAAAATACGATCCCAATAACGCAAGGGATAGCAAGGGTCATCCCCGTTAAGATCATGGCACCAATATCCACACCGAAGATCCCAGCAACCCCTAAAGGACCCGGAGTCGGCGGCACAGTGTGGTGAGTAACCACTAAGCCACCAGCTAATGCGACACCAAGTGTCAGCAGACTACGCTTACCATTTTTCGCTAATGCCTTCGCTAATGGGTAGAGGATCACGAATGCGGAGTCAACGAAAATTGGAATACTGACGATATAACCTGTGATAGCCAGCGCCCATTCTTCGCGTTTTTTCCCTAACCAACGAATAAAGCTATACGCTATTTGTTCAGCGGCACCAGAAACTTCTAGTACCCTTCCCATCATTACCCCGAGACCGATAACAATACCGATACCACCGAGTGTGCTACCAAAACCTTTTGTAATTACAGAGACGGTTTCTGCGGCGGTTAACCCACCTGAGATACCTGCAATAGCTGCTGCAATCAACATGGCAAGTAACGCATGAATACGCGTTCGCAATACCAAGAAGATCAGGACAAATATGGCCACCGCGAGGCCAATAATAGGAATATAGGACATAGCTTATCCCCTATTGCTGTGAGCCGTGGTGAGTGATGAATGAACGAATTGCATCAGCAAACGAACCATCTGCACGGAAACCAAGGCCTAAAGCACGGCTAATATCGAATTTACCCGGCCAACTTGCGACAATACGGTTAATGGCTTCATCCGGCTCAAAACGAATCAGATCAACCGCTTTTTGGCCTGCGACATCACGTAGAGCATCAATCATCCCTTGAACTGTCACAGTGATCCCCGGTAAGTTAACCGTACGAGACAAGCCAAATTGCTCTGCTGAAATGGTTGCAGCATGAATGAAATTACTGACAACCGTTTCTGGACTCGAGAGCCACAACGCAAGTTCAGGTGAAACAGGGCAAACACTCTCAACCCCATTTAATGGCTCACGAATGATGCCACTGGCAAATGAAGAAGCGGCTTTGTTCGGAACGCCAGGGCGCACACTGATTGTTGGTAGGCGTAACACACGTCCATCAACATAGCCTTTACGTGAATAGTCATTAACCATCAATTCGCACATCGCTTTTTGTGCACCATACGATGATTGCGGGTTAACCACACAAAGGTCGGTGATAACGTCAGGTAGTTCACCGCCAAATACTGCTAATGAACTGGTAAAGATAAACTTCATTGCAGGGTTTTTAGCACGAGCCACTTCCAATAATTGGCGAGTCGCTTCGAAATTTACTTTCATGCCTAAATCAAAATCGCTTTCAGCATGACTACTCACAATAGCAGCGAGGTGATAAACGATGTCGGTTTGCGCATCAATCAGCTTATCAGCGGCACCCGGCTGAGTTAAATCTGTTGCAACACAACTCACTCTAGCGTCTTCAATTGGCGATGTAGGGCACTGAATATCCGCTAAAACGAGTTGGTCAAATTTAAAACCCTGGCTGTTTTTAAGTAAAGCGGCGGCTAGCTGCTGACCCAAAAAGCCAGCGCCGCCTGTAATGATAACTTTCATTGTTATTCTCCTTGAATAGCCCTAATTTGAGCTATTCATCATTAGGTAAGATTATTTATGTCTTTATTAAATGAAGTTTTATATTTTGTTCTGTTATCCGCTGCACAGCATCGTTTGGTAGCTGATCATCACAAATAATGTCGTGCAATTGATTTAGTGGGCAAACACGGAACATGCCATATTTACCAAATTTGCTACTGTCAGAAACCAGCACACAGCGCCGAGCAACATCCAGTAATGTTTGTTTTATTTGTACTTTTTCTTCATGAGGCGTGGAAACCCCATGCAGTAAATCCCAAGAGCTAGTGCTAATAAATGCCACATCAACATTTAGGGTTTTCAGCATCATTGCGGCGGTATTGCCAACACACGAATGGTTACGTTTATCCACTTGCCCCCCCGTGTGATACAGATTGAGTTGTGATTTGTTCATCAAATATTGCATGATAGAAAAATCATTAGTCACAATCGTCAAATTAAACCGTTCACCCAGCACACGGGCTATCTCAAATGTCGTTGTTCCCGCATCGAGATAAACCACTTGCCCATCTTCAACGAGCGATGAGGCAAATTTACCTATTTCACGTTTGCTTCGGTGATGTAAACGCGCTTTCTCACTCCAAGGAAGCTCTTGGCGTAACGCATCGTTTAACCGAACACCACCGCTTATTGCAACGACTTTCCCTTCCTCTTCTAGCATGCGGATATCACGTCTTACCGTCATATGCGACACATTCATTAGCTCCACCAAGTCGTTAATCGACACGGTTTGGTACTCATGGACGTAACGGTAAATAAAATCACGACGCTCTGAAGGGATCATAGGCTCTCCTGTTTAAGACTGTGCTTGCTTCAGCCAACCTAAACCGTCTTCGGTACGACCTGCGGGGTGATATTCACATCCAAGCCAACCTTGATATCCCATTTCATCTAATTGTTTGAAAATCCATGGGTAATTGACTTCACCGCTATCAGGCTCATGACGATAAGGAACTGAAGCTATCTGAATATGACTAAATTTACCCCATAAACGCTCAATTGTTTTCAATAAATCACCTTCCATGATTTGGCAGTGATAGAGATCCAATTGAATAAACACATTTTCACGTGCGATCTTTGGTAGCAATGCCTCAGCTTGCTTTTGCGTAGTCAAAAAGTAACCCGGCATATCACGCGTATTGATAGGCTCAATTAATACACGAATGCCATGCTCAGCCATAATATCTGCGGCATATTGAATATTTTTAATAAAACACGCTTGCTGCTGTTCAGGGGTAAATCGGGCATCCAATTTACCTGCCATTGCATGCACCTGCTTACAACCCAACGCTTTGGCATATTTCAGTGCCGTCTGTACGCCTTGTGCGAACTCATCTTCACGACCCGGAATAGATGCCATGCCGCGTTCACCCGCCGCCCAATCGCCCGCTGGCATGTTGAACAGCGCTTGAGTTAAACCATATTTTTCCAACTGTTCAGCTATCGCTTCAGGTTGTTCTTCATAGGGGAAAAGATATTCAACGCCAGTAAAGCCCGCTTGTGCAGCGCGTTCAAAGCGCTGAATAAAAGGAACTTCGTTAAACATCATACTGAGGTTTGCTGCAAATTTAGCCATATCAGGTGCCTCATTTCTTTGGATAACGGCTTTCTAGCTCGTTAACTTGCTCTTCAGTGAGTGTTGTAAAACCTTGCTGGCGTAATGTGATATATAAACGCGCCGTATCTTCCAACTCTTCAGCATTGAAGAAAGCTTGCCTTAAGGTTTTACCGCCAACTACGGGTCCATGATTCGATAGCAGTACTGCGTTATGGTTAGGAGCCAATTTTTCAATTTCTTCACCAATACGGTCATCCCCCGGTGGCAAGTATTGAATTAATGGCAATTTGCCGACTCGCATCACGTAATAAGGCGTGATTGGCGGCAAGCAATTGCTGCTATCAAGCCCTGATAAACACGACAGTGCGGTTAGCCAAGGGGAGTGTAAGTGAACCACCGCTCGGCAATCAGGACGCTGTCGATACATCGCCATATGCATAGAGACTTCTTTAGTGGGCTTATCGCCATCGATCCAGTTCCCTTCTGCATCCAACTTACTTAGTCTTTCAGGATCTAAATCCCCAAAGCTGGAGTTAGTTGGCGTGACGATAATGTTCCCATCCGGAAGTTTGGCACTGATGTTTCCAGCTCCGCCGCTACTATAGCCACGGTTAAACATCGATTTAGCCCAATCAGCCAGCTCTTGGCGTAGTGCCTTTTCTTCACTCATTAAACATCTCCTGTGCGTACTGGAAGAAATTCTCTTGGCCGAAATTACCCGATTTGAGTGCCAACCAGTGACCGCTTGTTAAATCTTGAACCCATGGAACGCCCGGTGCGATTGGCGCACCAATGCTTAATTGCTCGGTTCCTAGGCTTTGAACGACTTTGCCGGATGTTTCGCCACCCGCAATAATAAAGGTGTTATAACCTTGTGCTTGTAAAAGTTTTACCACTTCCCCAAACACATTTTCCACTGCGCTACTCGCTATATCTGCCCCATACGTCTCTTGAATTTTTCTCAGAATTTCAGGTGGTTGGGTCGCATATAATAGTGGTGCGAGTCCTGTTAATTTTTGCTCTTGAACCCACGTTGCTAATTGTTGGGCATAGAGAGGGTTATCAATACACTCCCCGACATCCACGATTTTAGCTGGTGCAATTTGTTGGTAGTTTTGCACTTGTTTGTTGGTCATTGCTGAGCAACTGCCAGATAAAATCACGGTCTGACGGCCTTGGCGGCTAGGCGTTTCACCACGGCTACCACCTGCCCCCCATTCACATCCGGTATCCACATTGGCTAATGCCGCCCCAAGTCCAGAGCCACCTGTCAGTAAAGGCATCTCTTTTACCGCTTTGGCGATCGGTAACAAATCATTCATTGTTAATGAATCAACAACGATGTAACTCGCACCTTGCTCGGCTAAGGTTGCTAAACGCTGTTTAATTAGCGTGCTGCCTTGCTGAATATCAGATAATGGGATCAGCCCAGCTTTACCTTCAGATTGCTTTTCCATCACCCTCATCAAGTTAGCATCCGTCATTGGCGTCACGGGGTGATGCTGCATACCACTTTCATTGAGCAGCTGACCATTGACAAATAAATGTCCGTGAACCACGGTTCTGCCATTAATGGGCAGTGCAGGACAAATCAGTGCAACTTGAGTATCAAGCTGCTTCATCAACGCGTCAGTCACTGGGCCAATATTGCCTTTGTCAGTAGAATCAAATGTGGAGCAATATTTAAAGAAAATTTGTTGGCAGTGTGCTTGTTGCTTTAACCAACGACATGCGTTTAACGATGCGTTAATTGCTTCATCAACAGGACAAGAACGGCTTTTTAGGCTGATAACAATCGCATCAACATCGTGTGGTACGACTGTATTGTCATCTGGTTCATTCAGTAATTGAACGACTCGCCAGCCGTTCTGGACCATAAATCCTGCGATGTCGGTTGCACCAGTAAAATCATCGGCAATCACACCTAATTTCACAGTCATACTTTTTTCTCCGGTAAAGCAATGCCTTTGAAAGTTTTGATCACTGCACTGTCATCTTGAAGGCCAAAACCTTCGTTACTTGCAGAGATAAACATTTGATGAGCAGTGGCCGCGATAGGTAATGGGAAGTTCAAGGCTTTCCCTGTTTCCATGACCAACCCTAAGTCTTTCACAAAAATATCAACGGACGATTTGGGCGTATAATCACCATCAAGAACATGCTGCATACGGTTCTCAAACATCCACGAGTTACCCGCTGCATGTGTCACGATGTCATACATCATATTCAGGTCGATACCCGCTTTGGCGGCTAATGCCATGCTTTCGGCAGCAACCGCAATATGAACCCCAGCAAGTAGTTGATGGATGGTTTTTACTGTCGACCCCAACCCCACCTCATCACCGACACGATATAAACGCTCAGCTATCGCCTCAAAAACTTCGTTAAGCTGTTCAAACAAGATCGGAGCGCCAGATGCCATCACCGTTAGTTTGCCTTCTGCCGCTTTCAGCGCGCCGCCTGAAATAGGTGCATCCATCAGTGGTAACTGATATTGCGCCAAACGCTGAGCAATCTGTTTTGTTTGCTCAGCAGATAGCGTACTATGCAACATAATAATAGTGCCTGGCTGCAACTGCTCTACCAGAGGCTTATCGCCACCAAATAGGATTGCCTCGACTTGGCGACCATTGACGACAACTAACAGTAAAGCTTGCAGATGTTGAGCGTACTCCGCCGCATTTTGGCCTACTGCGACAGCACCGGCTTGCTTTAAGGTTTGGCAGGCATCTTGGTTTAGGTCAAAGCCATAGGTAGGAATATTATTTTTTATTAGGGATTTAGCGATCCCCATACCCATTGAGCCTAAGCCAATAACACCGACGTTCTTAACGAAATTTCCCATAACAACCCCTGATGTTGTTAATCTTTGTTATTGATGTGAATTCTCACATAACAAAATTCACAAACACATGATGGATATCACATTATGAATAATATAAAAAATCACCAATATTATTTTAATTTATTGTTTTTAATGCATTTTTAATTTTTGGTAATTCACAAAACAATTCACATCGCAATGTGATAAAAAATGTGATGAGAGCGTGGTTTATACCTATCAAGTGTAAAAAATAAAACTTTTCCGCTTTTCCGTTCAGTTAAATCGCAATAGCATCATTTTTGATTGACGCCTCGCTGAAATTGACCAAAATAGCCGATTACTTAATTTTTAGGGATCCTTTAACGCACTGAACACGCTGTTGAAGCCCACAATTTGAGAAATAATGAGGAGTATTAAATGGGTTTGTTCGATCAACTGATCACCATGGTTGCCGGTGATAAAATGAGCCAGTTTCAATCCGTAATTGAATGGATTGATAAACAAGGTGGGTTAGCAGGGGTTGTTGATAAATTTAACCAACAAGGCTTAGGTGACATTATTCAATCATGGATCAGTAACTCTGAGAACCTACCTGTGAGCGTTAACCAATTAATTCAAGTTTTTGGTAACTTAGATATCCAACAATTAGCTCAAAAAGTGGGTATTGACCCGCAAGAAACGACAGAATTGATCGCCAAATATCTCCCAAAACTCGTTAATCAAGCTACACCAGAAGGTGTTCTGCCAGAACACGTTGATTTGTCTGCAGTTGGCATGAATATGCTGAAAGAAAAGTTGTTTGGTTAATACTGCCTCATCAAAGCAAAAGTGGTAGGTTAACCAACATGCTAACCTACCACTCACCAATATTTAGCTTAGTATTCGCTTCTTAACCTTTTAGCAGCTTCCACCATGTTAGCCAATGATTGACGTGTCTCTGTCCAACCACGGGTTTTCAAGCCACAGTCAGGGTTCACCCACAGACGTTCAACCGGAACACGTTTAGCAGCTTTTCTCAGTAGCGCCACAATCCACTCAACATTTGGCACGTTTGGTGAGTGAATATCATATACACCTGGGCCAATTTCATTGGGATAATGGAAGTCTTCGAAAGCATCCAACAATTCCATGTCAGAGCGCGAAGTCTCAATCGTGATCACATCAGCATCCAGCGCAGCAATCGAATCCATGATGTCATTGAACTCGCAATAACACATATGGGTGTGGATCTGAGTGTCATCATCGGCAATTGCCGCACTGAGTTTAAATGCTTCTACTGCCCAATTTAAATATTCAGCCCACTCATCCTTACGTAATGGCAAGCCTTCGCGAAGTGCAGGCTCATCGATTTGAATAATGCCAATCCCCGCTTTTTGTAGATCATCCACTTCATCGCGTAGCGCCAAAGCAATTTGTTTGGCAATTGTTTCACGACTAATGTCTTCACGCGGGAATGACCAACATAGGATAGTCACAGGCCCCGTTAACATCCCTTTGACTGGCTTTTCAGTCAGCGATTGTGCGTATTTCGCCCACTCTACCGTGATAGCTTCTGGTCGGCTAATATCTCCAATAATGACGGGGGGTTTCACACAGCGAGAACCATAGCTTTGTACCCAGCCATTTTGTGTAAAGACATAACCGTCAAAATGCTCACCAAAGTATTCAACCATGTCGTTACGTTCGGCTTCACCATGCACTAACACATCAATATCAAGCAGTTCTTGCTCTTTAATCGCCTGCTTAATGTGTTCACTGATACTGGTACGATAGTGCGTTTTATCTAAGTTACCTTTTTTGAAATCAAGGCGCAGTGTTCTAATTTCACTCGTTTGTGGGAACGAACCAATTGTTGTGGTTGGCCATAATGGCAAATTAAAGCGTTCACGTTGACGTTGAGCGCGTATTTCATATGGGCTATTACGTTCGGCATCCCCTTTACGGATCCCTTGCAAACGCTGATTGACCGCCACATTATTGACACGAGTTGATGTCTTACGAGCACGAACCGGAGCGCTGTATTGTTCTAATCCAGCAAGATGCTCTGCCGTTGGCTCATTTAACGCTTGGCTTAGTAATGCTAATTCCGCACATTTTTGTAGCGCAAAAGCAAACCAACTTTTCACTTCTTCATCTAAGCGAGTCTCATCGTTGAGATCGATAGGGCTATGGAGTAGTGAACACGATGAGCCGACCCACAAATTACGTTGGCCTAACAACGGCTTAATACGTGCAAACTTTTCACCTAAGTCAGCTTTCCATACGTTACGACCATTGATAATGCCTAATGAGAGCACCCAATCTTGTGGTAACGCTTGGTGTAATTTTTCGATGTCATCTTGCCCAGCGACAACATCAACATGCAATCCCTGTACTGGTAGCTGTTTAATCAGATCCAGATGGTGACTGATGCCATCAAAATAGGTTGTCAGCAACAGTTTGGTTTTCCCAGCTAACGCTTGATAAGCCGTTTGATACGCCTGCTGCCACTCTGTTGGTAAATCTAACACCAGTGCTGGCTCATCAATTTGTACCCACTCAATTCCTTTTTGCGCTAAACGTGCAAGAATTTCTTGATAGACAGGTAGCAGATCATTCAATAATGATAAACGATCGAATGATTCACCTTTTACTTTGCCTAACCATAGGTAAGTCAACGGACCAATTACAACAGGTTTGATAGTATGGCCTAGTGCTAACGCTTCATCGACTTCATCAAACAGTTGTGTCCATGATAAGCTGAATTTCTGCCCTTTTTGGAACTCAGGTACGATGTAGTGGTAATTGGTATTGAACCACTTAGTCATCTCGCCTGCCGCTGCTGGCTTTCCTGTTGGCGCGCGGCCACGAGCCACTCTAAATAGTGTATCTAAATCAATTGAGCCATCTTCGTTTTGATGACGTGGAGGTACATTCCCCAGCAATAAGCTCGTCGTTAATACTTGGTCATACCAAGCAAAATCACCGACCGGTAATAGTTGCACACCGGCATCTTTTTGTTGTTGCCAGTGACGAGCACGTAATTCACGACCCGTTGCTAAAAGCGCTGCTTGGTCAATTTTTCCAGCCCAATAATCTTCTTGTGCGCGTTTTAGCTCCCTTTTCAGACCGACACGAGGAAATCCAAGTGTATGATTTATAACAGACATATTGACCCCTTAAAATTTTTAGCCGTCTAGATGTTTACACATCTATAATCAACAGGTACTGTATAAAGCACAAGCGCAAATTATTCATTGTCATCTTGAAGGTTTCTCATGATCGAATTAAAACATCTAAAAACATTGCATGCGCTCAGCCAACATGGCTCATTGGCAGCGGCTGCAACTTACCTGCACCAGACTCAGTCAGCATTGTCACATCAATTTAGTGACTTAGAACATCGTTTGGGCTTTAAGCTATTTATTCGTAAAAGCCAGCCATTACGATTTACACCGCAAGGGGAAGTGCTATTGCAACTGGCACACCAAGTATTACCAATGGTGAAAGATGCTATTCGTATTTGTAATGAACCGGGCGTGTCGACGCTACGTATCGCTATCGAATGCCATAGCTGCATTCAATGGCTAACACCTGCATTACAGCAATTTAGGCAAACATGGCCGCAAGTTTCAGTGGATTTTAAATCGGGAGTGACTTTTGACCCGCAGCCCGAATTACTTTCACGAGAGCTGGATATTGTACTGACTTCAGATATCTTGGCTGATAAAGAGATCCACTACACGCCGCTGTTTGATTATGAAGTAAAATTAATTGTGGCTAATGATCACCCTTTAGCAAAAAAACCGATTATCGAGCCTCATGATCTCGCCGATGAGACCTTACTAATTTACCCAGTACAACGTCATCGCTTTGATGTTTGGCGCCATTTCTTACAGCCAGCCGGGGTTTCACCAAAGGTGAAAGCCGTTGATAATACATTGATTTTAATACAGATGGTGGCAGCTAAAATGGGGATCGCCGCATTACCACATTGGGCGGTGGATTCGTTTGAAAAACAGGGGTTAATTAGTATAAAAACATTAGGGAGTGGTTTGTGGAGCCGGTTGTACGCTGCATGCCGTGAAGGAGAGCAACGCCAACCCGCTATTGAAGCTTTTACCAAAACGGCCACTAATCATGCCGTTGAGAATCTGTCTTACGTGAAACCGGTGAAAGTATCCAACGCCTATGTACCCACAGAGACGCGACAATCAGGCTCGCTCCAATGGTAAAACTCAACCAATCTGGATGCTGTTGCCAGATGGCAAAATTAACCAGTAGCCCCGCTGGAACCATCATATTATTCATGATAGCAAGGGTTCCGGCGTCTACTTTTGTGGCGCCATAATTCCACATAAAGTAACCGATGCCAGAAGCCACAACACCTAACCACAGTAAAACCCACCATTGAACATGTGTGGTTGGCACTAGCGATTTATCCCCAAATAGCCCCCATCCGAACAGTGCGACCAGCGTTGCACCGATATAAAACCATGAAAAAGCTTGATGCTGAGGGATAGGATATATTTCCATCAAACGCTTATATCCCACCTGACCGACAGCAAAGAAGATATTAGCTAATTGCACAAATATCAGACCTACCCAGAAAGATTCACTAAGATGGTCATAACGAATGATGGCTGCACCAATAACGGCAAGTAGCGAGCTAAACAAATAGCCCATCCGTAAACGTTGGCGCTCCAATAGATCATAAATGAGCGTCACATACAGAGGGGTGAGTACCGTAAATAACAAAAATTCCGCGACGGTGAGATGGCGATACGCTTGGAACACAAAGAAATACATAATACCGAGTTGGCATGCACCAACAATCATGTACAGCACAATCACTTTGAATCCCAGCCCTCGCCAACGTAAAAATGGCAAGAAGACCAATGCCGCTAAAGAAACACGTATTAGGACGGATAGCCAGCTATCCACTTGCCCAGCGAGATATTCACCAATAAGACTAAAAGACGCTGCCCAAAGCAGCGTCGTAATCACAAGTAACCACATTATTGTATTGTTCTCAATTAATGCTCTTTTTCAATCAATACAGCTTCCAACAAATCGAGATCCGTCAGTAAAGATTGCAGCGTTTCATTGCTAATTTTACGCGTTGCACGCAGGTGATATAACTCACCACGTTCAGCACGTAATGCGGTTAGCCTAAAGCGCCGCTCTAAATCTTCAATCTGTAAGTTATGTTCGATTTCATCTTGGCTAGCGGTACGTCGGCGCAAATGCCCCGTAACCCTTGAGGCCACTTCACTAATATCCTCTGGGTCTAATTTTTCATCAACATCCGCCGATAAACGCTCTTCCATCTTGTTTAAACTCACAATGGCGACTTCAGCCATTGCGGCTTTCGCCATACGAATTTCGTTAATATCCGCTTCTTTATCACCGACTTTAAAGTTGCGCAGCAACAGCGGTAACGCGATGACGCCCGCGAATATTGAGAATAAAATCACCCCTGCCGCAATAAAGACTAATTGATAACGCGCTGGGAAAGGTGAACCATCACTTAAAAAGAGGGGTACTGAAAGCACACCGGCTAAGGTAATCGCCCCACGAACTCCCGCAAAAGAAGCTAGCCACAGCTCACGTACCGTATAGTTAGCAAATTGCAGTGGCCTTTTTTTCAGGAACAGGCGGCTAAACCTTTTCATGAGCCATAACCAACAAAAACGCAAAATTAGCAAGGCAAAGTAGATAATGGCGACTGCCGCAAACAACATCCACGTTTCTACGCTAGGATCCAGTTCCGCTTGCAGTACTGATGTTTCCCAAATCCCCGGCAATTGTAAGCCAAGCATGATAAACACCAAACCGTTAAATACGAATTCTAACATTGACCATACGCTGTCAGCACGCAGTCTCATCGCTAATGGCGCATTACGGATCACCCCAGATTTGGTGATTGTCATCCCCGCAGCCACCGCAGCCAAAATGCCTGAGAAACCAATATGCTCCGCAATCATATAAGAGGCAAAAGGCAGCAATAACATAAAGACAATTTGGGTTGCAGGATCATCGCCACTCCAGCGACTCATTAAGCGCAATGACTTGCTGTAAACCCAAGTCACAATGATACCGGATAGCAAACCACCTATCGCCACTTTAAAGAATTCAATCGTGACACCAGACACTGAGAACATCATGGTTTCCATTGCAATCGCAACCGCAAATTTTAATGCAACCAGACCTGAAGCGTCATTCATCAATGCTTCGCCTTCCAACACGCTCATCATACGCTTAGGTATACGACCTTTACCGACAATCGAAGAGAGCGCTACCGCATCCGTTGGCGAAAGGACAGCAGCAAGTGCAAATGCAGCAATCAAAGGAATACCCGGCATTAACCAGTAAATGAGATAACCGATACCCACAACGGTTACCAATACCAGTACTAATACTAGGATGAAAATCTCACGACCATTTTGGAAAAATTCACGTGTTGGCGTTTTCCAGCCATCAACGAATAGCAATGGCGGGATCAATAGAACCATAAAGAGTTCAGGGTCAAACGTGACATGTAATCCAAACTGAGGCCATGCAAGCAATGCACCAATCGCGATTTGAATTAAGGGTAATGGAACGCGAACAGGGATGACTTTTGTCACCACACCTGAAACAGAAACTGCCAAAATTAAGATGAGAATAGTAAAGAAAATTTCCATGTTGCCCTTACTGATTAACGAAATGAACCAAACCCAAATATGACCCGTCGCAGCAGAATATTAGGTAGCTCGTCAGGCCATGAAATTTTTCAGTAAAGCCAGCAACTCGTGAAAACCCGCGGATTTCACATGTTTCACCGCCTTTTGTCTATTCTATCCTTAACTAACTACTAGGCGGGAAAATAATTCAAACTTTAAGATTAATCGCGATAATACATTAGGGGGCAGCCGATGCGCCAGCCCCCACAGAACAACGAATCTTAAATCGCTAAATCAGCAGCATAAAATGCCACTAATAGAACAGCAATAACCACGGTTCCAATATTCAGCTTACGCCACTCACCTGCAAAGATACGTCCAATCACCAATGCGGCGAAACCTAACATAATGCCAGTAACAATGTTACAGGTCAGAACAATAAACACAGCACATAATAAACCGGACATCGAATCGACAAAGTCATCAAAGTTCAGTTTAGAAACATTACTCAACATCAACAGACCGACATACATCAAAGCTGGCGCCGTCGCATACGCAGGTACTAAATAAGACAGAGGTGATAAAAATAGAATCAATAAGAACAACAGGCCAACGACCACCGCAGTAAGCCCCGTACGACCACCAGCAGCAGTACCAGCAGCAGATTCGATATAAACCGCAGCAGGAGAAGCCCCAATCGCTCCAGCAAAGATACTGCTTACCGAGTCCGCAGTTAATGCTTTACCACCATTAATAATTTGCCCATCTTTATCCAGCAAGTTAGCTTGACCAGCAACCGCACGGATGGTTCCTGTCGCATCAAAGACTGCGGTCATGACCAATGCTAATAAGCTTGGCAACACGATAGGTTGCAAGGCCCCCATAATGTCCATGCTCATGATCAGTGATAAACCATCTTCACCTAATGAAGGAAGTTTAAAGAAACCTTGGTACTTAACGGCAGGGTCAAAAATTAACCCTATGATTGAAATAGCAATAATCACCAACAGAACACCACCGGGCACGCGACGCTTCTCTAAGCCAAAAATAACCGCTAAACCCGCTAATGCCATTAATACAGGGAAAGAGGTAAAATCGCCAAGTGCAACAGGTAGCCCTTCATTTGGGTTTTTAACGACCAGCCCGACACCATTTGCGGCTATCAGTAATAAAAATAACCCAATACCAATCCCAGTACCGTGCGCAATCCCCATAGGCATATTACGCAGGATCCAGCTACGAATTCCTGTCACCGAAATAATAGTAAACAGGCACCCCATAAGAAACACGGCCCCTAAAGCAACAGGGATACTGATTTTCTGGCCTAACACCAAGCTAAAAGCCGTAAATGCGGTAAGTGAAATCGCACAACCAATCGCCATTGGCAGGTTAGCCCACAGCCCCATCAATAGTGAGCCAAAACCCGCCACTAAGCAGGTCGCAATAAAGACAGCTGTAGGAGGGAACCCTGCCTGCCCTAACATTCCCGGAACGACAATGACGGAATACACCATCGCCAAAAATGTCGTTAACCCTGCAATAATTTCACGGCGAACCGAAGAGCCGCGCGCAGAAATTTTAAAATATTTATCCAATTTGCAATTGGTTGAAGCCTGTTGGCCAGACATGGAAATACCCCTGCTAAATATGACAAAAAGCGCCTAATCTCACTGACGAAAACGATTACGTTTTTAGAAAAAACTGATTGAGCGAGTGATTTACTCACTCCCCACTCTCACGCAATCGTTTGGCTTTAACAATAGAGATGGCAGACTATGAAGCGGGCAATTATCAATCGAAATCGACGTATTGATCAAGTGTTTTCAAGTTACATGGGGCAATCGCACACAACAAAGCAAACTTAACATAAATTTTTAGATTTTATCCCTAGCACAGTGAGGAGGTTTTACCGAATTTGGCATCCTTACTATCCGACTTATTAACCCTCTCTATTGTGAATGGATTTTCTTTTCGTTTAGCTACAGTTAATAAATATTTTGTTAGAGTTAAGTGTTGCTTCGCTAAATAATAGTGAGAGGTATTAGCGAGAGGATGACAAATAACTTATTTTTTAAATCGCATTTATTACATAGAATATAATGCTGCAAAAATATAATCTGACAACGAGAATTTAAATAAAAATCAACTTTAATTTCATCATGTTAACAATTTTTATGTGTAAACATTAATTATATTTGATCTCGTTAAAATTAAATATCACATAAAATTATTAATTACTGACATATATTCACTGCAAGAACAATGCAAAAAAAATTAACACCTAATCAAAAGTCATTAATTTTATTTATTGGCTTTCTCGCCATCTATCTTTTACCTGGTATTTACGGGCACACTCCGTGGAAGCAAGATGAAAACTATAGCTTTGGTATTATCCAAACTATGTTCGAAACAGGTAATTGGCTCGTACCAACGAATGCTGGCGAACCGTTTATGGAGAAGCCACCACTGTACTATTGGGTCGCCACCATCAGTGCCCATTTGCTATCTGGCTTTATGCCGCTTTATGATGCGGCGCGCAGTGCGACATTGTTATTTTCAGTGATTAACTTTTCATTTTTTATTCTACTTGCTCGCCGTGCCTTCAATACAGACCATATTAGTGATAAACGTATTTGGATTGCATTCGCACTCTACCTTTGCGCCCCCGGCATTTTAAGGCATAGCCATGATATGTTTACGGATGTTGCACTCATTACAGGTGCTACTATCGGTTTGTACGGCATTCTTGGACTAATACGCCAAGAAAAGGTTGCGATGTCCGCATTATGGCTAATGTTTGGCACAGTGATCACCATGCTATCAAAAGGGGTGTTTATTCCGGGTGTGTTATGGTTAAGCTTACTGCTAGCCCCGATCTTTCTACCACACTGCCGCCAAAAGCTTTTTTGGCTACCTGCAATCATCGCCGGTCTCGCTGCTCTTATCTTGATTTTACCTTGGCCTATTTTACTCTATCGCCAACATCCCGATCTGTTTATGACTTGGTTTTGGGAAAATAATATCGGTCGTTTTCTAGGCTTCTCTGTTGAAAAATTAGGTGCCAAAGCGAACTTAACACGTGTTCCAGCATCCGTGCTGCTATTTGCACTGCCAGCAGGCATACTGGCTACCCTCTATTTTATTAGAAATCCGTTAAAACGATTACGTAGCCGTAACGAGTACTTAGTCACCATTTTCCCGCTACTTGGGATTGTATTTTTACAAATTTCAGCAACAGGTAGAGCGCTCTATTTGCTCCCTTTCATCGCCCCACTTGCAATCTTAGGGACCCAAACCGTGCTTGCGCTTCCTGAAAAAGTGCTACGCGGTTTCTCATGCTTTGCGGCTACGCTATGGTCACTACTTATTATTTTCCTGTGGGTTTGCTATTTTATCGCCCTTTCGGGTCAGACGCAGGTGTGGCTTACACCTTTTAGTAAATGGCTACCGATGAGTTACCAAATGCCATTTTCGATAGTTGCTTTGCTAGTCGCGACAATCCTCACCGCCATCTGGTTTTTACGCGGAGTGTTATTGAGCCGACAGATTACCTTACGTGCCATGCAAAACTGGACGCTAGGCATGTGTATCGTATGGGGGATCACATTCAGCTTATTTTTGGGCTGGATAGACTATACCAAAGGGTTTAAAGATGTCTTTGTCGATTTAGAACAACATCTAAAAGGCCATTATCATGCTAATGACTGTATGGCATCTGATAATATCGGTGAATCCGAAGCCCCTATGCTGTACTACTACACAAAGATCTTACATCAACGGCAAGATCGCTTTGAAAAACCAGAGCAGTGCCGCTGGTTAATTGTGTTATCAAAACAGATCAAGCCAGCTCCCGCAGGTATGACGCTATTTTGGAGCAACCACCGCCCCGATGAATTCACCGAAAACTTAGTTGTTTATAAAAGCATTGAGTAGAGAAATGAAAAATCTGTGCCAGTTTATCACCACTGGCACACTATTTTTTAGTTAAGCTTGTTGCGTGCTTTGGGCGCTATATTTTTCACGCGTAAACCACAAAAACTCTGTAGCAATAAAAATGAGTAATACGGGTAACCCCGCCAACGAAAGAGATGTCGCGACGCCAGCTAATAACGGCCCGGACAAATTACCAATTCCCCATAACATAGCCGCAGCGGCATTCGCAATAATTAGGTCATTGCCTTTAAAATATTGACCAATTTGCACAAGCGCAATGGTGTAAATAGCACCGGCTGTTGCCCCCAAAACAAATAACAAGACCCAAATTAAATAATGGTGAGTTATCAAGAAAGGTAATAAACAACTCGCTCCTAATGTGACAACGCCGCAAATCCGATACAGTTTTTCACGGTTCATATGGTCCGCTAACCATCCAAATGGCATTTGCATCACCGCATCCCCCGCTAAAATTGCACTGATCATCATCGCGGCAATCGCCTCAGTATGCCCCATTCCCATACCATAAATAGGGAACATCGATAAAATCGTGCCATCAAAAAAAGCGAAAAATAGAATACCAGCACAAATGCCCGGAGCGACTTTAACAAACTGAATAATTGAAAAACGTGATTCACTGGCTGTCGCGGAAATACGGTCACCCACCTTTTGTTCCATAATTAAAAAGAGTGCTATAGATATCAGGTGAAGTAAGGTGCAAATCAATAATGGAGATTTATCTTCTACGCCATAGTAAGCAATAAAAGAGGGGCCGAGTAGTTGGCTCACGGTAAAAACGGTGGTGTAGATGGCGAGGATACGGCCTCGCTTGCTTTCAGGGCTAAGTTCATTAATCCATGTTTCCCCTAAACAAATCAGTACACCGCTGGCTAACCCTGTAATCAAACGTAATGGAAAGAGCAGCCACAATGGTAACGAACTCAGTAACGGTAGCAAACTTATTGCAGAAATAATGGTTGCGATAAGCATTGCTTGTCGTTTCCCACACCAACGAACAATCCGTTGCACCATAGGGGCAATTAAAAACATCCCTAAAGCAGGTGCAGCTGAAATAATGCCAATATAGAGTTCGCTAACACCATAGTTATTTAATCGCAAAGCGACCATTGGGATACTTAAACCAATAACGATACCAATGACAGCAATACTGGTTGTAATGGTAAAAATAGCGAACGAAGGGGTACGACGAAAATGCTGTAAACGCTGATTATCAGAGCTCATTTTGATATTAATCTGCTTTCATTAATGAAAGCTTCCATTTTAAATTCTATTTATTAACGTTAAACACAATATAAAAACCCTTCATCATCTGGAATTACCGGAGATGACGAAAGGTAATTGTATCATGCTTTATATTTTATACTGATAAATCTTTAACAGTGACGTGAGTTACAAAATAAAAAAATAACGATATAGCAAGGCAATACCTGAAATTAAAATAATAATATTGATAATTTTCAGGAAAGATTCTCGCGATATTTTCAAGGTAATATGGCGCCCAGCCCAAATACCAATCAACATTGCGGGTGAGAACGCTAATGCCATCAGCAGAATATCGACATTCACATAGACACCCATCACTAAAAAGATTGTGACACGCGTTAACGTGCTAAAGCCTATTAATGTCATTTGGGTGATGCGAAAGCGCTGTTTATCGGCTATGCGGCTTGATAAGTACATAGCATAAATAAAGCCACCGCTACCAAATAACGCACTAAAAATACCGCCGATCAAGCTGAAAGGAACAACTAATATCTTAGAAAAATGCGATTGGCCTTTCTTTGAAAAAAAGGCGTTCATGACATAAAAAATCACAAATATACCAAGTAATAAAATCAGAATATCTGGGCGTGTTTTTAGTAAGATAGCCGCACCAATTAAACTCCCCACAACCATGAGTGGAATAATCCATTTTATTTCTTGATAATCCGCGTTTTTACCATCTTTTACTAGATTGATCAGCGCCGCCGTTAAATCAATCAGTGCTAATATAGGCACGATCATATTTAAAGGAAGATACATTGCTAATACAGGCGTGGCTATCAAAGCGGATCCAAACCCAGCCATCCCAAAAACTAAATAAGCGCACAGTAGTGTAAAAAAACAGATCGCCATTTCTAGCGAGAAAAAATCAAACGGCATAATTAGCCCTTACAGGGAGTATTTTTGTTCACTATAATTTTTTCTGAATAAATAAAAAAGCCCTGTTTTTATTACCTAAGTGAACGGATTGATTATTAAATCAGGTTGCCATCTTCATTTTCTTCCATTGTCGAAATATTATGCCTTTATCAGTACGTTTCTGACATAACGTTGTTATGATGGTAGAATTAGCAGCATAATTTAACTTTCAAGGAAGACACAGGGTGGATAAAAAAATCAACATTAAAATTGGTCAAAAAGTACGCTTACTCCGGCAAGCAAGGAACCTCTCCTTGAATGAACTAGCACGTTTATCAGGGATCTCAAAAGCGGCTCTTTCTAAACTGGAGTCTGGCGATTCAAACCCAAGAGTTGATACCTTAGAAGCCATCGCCATCGCATTACGCTTCCCATTGAGTGATCTATTTACATTACAGCATGAAGCCTACCCCTACTTTGTGAAGTCAGCTCCTCAGCAAGGGGATTATTCACAACAATTTAAATTTCGTATCAATATGGGCAATATTTCTGAAATATGGCAGTTGAATATGAAACGAGGCGCCATTATTAATAGCCCCGCACATATGAGCGGAACTCATGAACATATCATGCTGCATACTGGTTCATTGATGTTACGCTTAAAAGATGAACAAACCGTGTTATTAGAAGAAGGGGATTTTTATGCCTTTAGTTGTGATTTTCCCCACTCCTATCTCTGCATGGAGGGGGAATTAAATGCAACAGTCGTGATGACGTACTCGCATCTTAGTGACAGTATCTAAACTTCGACATGCTTCGCATCATAACTGATCCGCAAGATCCCTTTTTTATATTTCATCGACTTAATCACAAACTGGCAAATTTTACCGAGTGAATCAACATGAGTGCCGCCACAAGGCACCTCATCACCTTCAGAAACGCGACAAAGGCGTAACTCTCCTCGTTGTTCAACAGATACAGGATAGTCACCGTGCAAGCGTTGATTGACTAAAGCTTCTATTTCCCTTTCATCTAGTTGTTCAATGGGGGTGGGGTTATCACTAATTGCACTAAACTCTACTCGTGACTCATTCGGAAAATGGTGCCCTTTTTGCCCCTTCCATCCAAAACAAGCCATTTCCCAACTTAATAAGTGCCCCGTCGTATGCAAAGCCGCATGATATTGGCGCTGTGCCTTATCAATTTTCGCACTGACAGCATCACCAACATTCAAATTCTGATCCGGCGCTAAATAAGCAATTATCCAGCCATTTGGGTGTTTCTTAATACGAACAGGCTGATCATTGATCCACCCGGCATCGGCTGGTTGACCTCCGCCTTGTGGATGAAAAATATTATCCCTTAGCGCAACCCATTGCCCCTCATCATCTTGGCCTTTTTCAAGTACAGTTGTTTGAATTTCATAGCGATAAGTATCAGTCAGATAAATATTATTCTGCATAAAATGCCCCACTTATTTGTTGATGCTTTACAGCGTAATGCTGAGTTTGTTATACCACCATTGTTCACTTTAAGAAACAATAGAACATTAAAACAAACAAATGTGCTTAAATTGTGCGTTCAAACCAAATAAAAAATTCAACCTACAGGATAAATGTAGGTTGAATATAGAGAGCCAGTGGCGATGCAATGTTATTGCAAATAGTTTTGCATTGTCTCAAATAGTCTTAGGTCATCACTAAAACGGACTTCCCTAACATCTTCTAGTTTTTCAACTTGATTCACCATTTGTGACAAGCGCTCATCTTTTTGTACTAATAGCCAAATTCGGCTTTCATCTTTATCTTTTATTGGCATACATAAAATGCCGTCCACATTAAAAGCACGACGCGCAAACAGGCCACAAATATGCGACATAACACCAGGATGGTTGCGGACAATAAGTTCTAATGCAATTGGGTGATGTTCAAAAACCATAATTACGCTCCGATCATATCAATATTTGCTGCACCCGGTGGAACCATTGGATAAACCTTTTGATTCACATCGATCAGGGCATGAATTAAGCAAGGACCTTTCGTGTTCATAATCGCTTCTAATGCCATTTCAGGATCCGCTTCCGTATTTAAATCACAGGTTTTCAAACCAAACCCCGCCGCAATTTTAATAAAATCTGTTTGATATGGATAAGCTGCGGCATATATGCGGTTATCAAAAAACAGCTCTTGTTGCTGATACACCATCCCCAATGCTTGGTTATTCATCAGAACAATTTTGATATTTAATTGGTGCTCAACTGCGGTGGCAAGCTCTTGAATATTCATCATCAAGCTGCCGTCACCAGAGAAACATACGATGGTTTGCTCTGGGTTCGCCAATGCCGCACCAATCGCGGCAGGAAGGCCAAAGCCCATCGTGCCTAAACCGCCAGATGTTAACCACTGGCGAGGACGTGATAGCGGATAAACCTGTGCCGCCCACATTTGATGCTGCCCAACGTCAGTGGTCACTATCGCTTCTTCGCCCGCGGCTCTTGCAGCAGCAAGCACTAAGCCGTAATGGCTTAATGGATTATCGGCTTCGCTTAAATTTAATGGGTAGTCCTGCTTTAATTGATTAACTCTTGTCATCCACTCTTCACGTTGATTTTTTTCAACTAACGGCAGTAATAACTCGAGAATTTGCCCTGCATCTGCATTGATAGCAATATCAGGTCGTTTAATTTTACTGATCTCTGCTTTATCAATATCTACATGAATAATTTTGGCATTAGGACAGAATTTTTCTGCACGACCTATCGCTCGGTCATCAAAGCGAGCACCGATAACAATTAGCAAATCAGCTTCTTCCATCACCATATTCGTGCTACGCGCCGCATGCATTCCCAACATTCCCAAGTAGAGCGGGTGGCGCATAGGAATAGTCCCTAATGCCATCAGTGTCATCGTCGTTGGTAATGTCGCTTTCTCTGCAAACGCAATCGCCGTTTCTGTGGAGCCTGAACTAATCACGCCGCCCCCAAAATAAAGTACAGGACGTTTCGACTGATTAATCATTTCCGCCGCTTGGATCACTTTTTCCATCTCAAAGTTCGGCGCCTTATCTTTTGGCTGAATATCTGGCAATGCGTCTAATTCGATCGTTGCCGTCTGCACATCTTTAGGAATATCAATCCATACTGGGCCGGGACGACCGGACTCTGCGATTCGGAAGGCGTCACAAATTACTTGCGGTAATTCATTGATGTTACGAACTAAATAGTTGTGTTTTGTGACAGGAATAGAAATCCCATAAGTATCAACTTCCTGAAAAGCATCGGTGCCAATCATTGAAGAAGGAACTTGGCCTGTAATACAAACCAGTGGAATAGAGTCAAGCTTAGCGTCCGCAATGGCCGTGACTAAATTCGTTGCTCCTGGGCCACTCGATGAAATACACACTGCCGCTTTTCCGGTTGTACGCGCAATACCTTGTGCAATAAAGCCAGCACCTTGTTCATGACGCGCCAAAATATGGCGGATTTGCTTGCTTTTACCTAAAGCATCATAAAAAGGGAGGGCTGCACCGCCAGGGATCCCTGAAACAATGGTAATGCCATGTTTTTCTAACAAATGGACTATCAGTTCTGCACCTGTGTAGCAGGTTTTATCTGATGATGTTGTACCCGATTCGCTCATAATCTTATCCTTCACACTAGCCGGTGAGATTCGAGCGGCGATTCATAAAAAAACCCCGCTCGGTTTGCGCCGGCGGGGTTTTTAATCTGCGTTGATTGTTCCCGTTACGGCGCTAAGCCCACGACCACCACCACACGCACGACCACCGCGGCACGTGGCGCGGTTAGTAGTAGGTTTGAATGATGAAGAGTCATGTTCACGGGTTATTCCTGTCTGTCGATATTAATTTGGTTTAAATTATTAATCATTATTTTGTGTAAGTGCATTTAAGAAAACACATCTTGTTCACAATGACAATCATTTTTTCCATTTTTATTCATCTCACATTTAAAACGCGATCAATATCACACTACTAACTTACCAGAGCATTTAACTGGCAATTAGTTATTTTTTGGTTTTATCCACTCGTTAAACCGAGATAACAACCAGGCTCTTAAATTGACTGATATTCCCTCTTGACTTCAAGTTGACTTGAAGTTGTAAGCTGCACATTTCCTGTATTTCACAACAATAAACTGGCAAAGCAAACTCAGCTTAACTGATTATTTCTATTAGTTTATTTGATTTTTAGAGGGTATTATGCCTAAAAATGTTTGGTGGTTAGCTATCGCATTAGCACTGTTTACAACGGGGAATGCTATTGTACTTTCAGTGGCAGTCGTGATCGGCGAGAAACTTTCCGTAGATCCGACTTACTCTACGGTTCCACTCCTGAGCCAATATATTGGTTTAATTATGGCAACCATTCCTATTGCATATTTAATGCAGAAATACTCAAGAAAACTCGGCTTTATACTGGGGAGTTTTTCTGGGATGATCGGAGCCATTCTATCCATTGTTGGTATTATTTATTACAACTTAACCTATTTCTCAATTGGCCTATTCTTTACAGGAATTGCCATTGGTACAGCACAACAATTTCGTTTTGCAGCGCTCGAAGAAGCTCCTAAAGCTTTACATGCTAAAGCGGTTGGGTTAGTGATGAGTGGAGGAATTGCAGCCGCCTTAATCGGCCCAACGTTGGCCGTTATGACACAGCGCTTTTTCACTGAATACCCTTTTGCTGGCCCCTTTAGTGCATTAACGCTCATCTATGTTATCGCTTTTATTTTATTATTAAGAGTGCCTTTGAAAAAAGTCGAACAACAAAGGCAAAACCATATCAAAGCGAAACGTAGTTATAAACAACTGTATTCACAACCGATATTAAAATTAATTACTATCGTAAGTGCGGTTGGCTATGCGTTAGTGGTATTGACTTTCGCTTCCATTCCACTCTCTATGAAACAACACAATTTCCCCTTCTCTTTAATAGCTCTTGTATTCCAGTGCCATGTACTCGGTATGTTCGCACCCTCTTTTTTTACAGGGCACCTTATTCATCGTATTGGAACAAAAAAGATCATCGTTATCGGTATTTTGTTGCTGTTTCTCTCTGCCACAATAAACCTGCTGGGAAGCCAATTTTATCACTATCTACTATCAGGCATATTCGTTGGTGTCGCGTGGAATTTTATTTTAATCAGTACCACCCAACTATTGCCTCTCGGCTATGAAGATCACGAAAGAGCAAAAGTGCAAGGTATGACAGATTTTCTTATTTATTCTTTTGGTGCTTTAGGTAGCCTTGCAGCCGGTGTGTTATTTTTCTCGCTCGGTTGGCAATTGATGAATGTCCTGTCAATGGTCATTTCAATTTTCATTCTTGTTTTTTGTATTGCTTTAAAAAAACATATTACGCAATGAATTAAACAATAAGATAGGTATTTAATTTTATATATACAGGTGTAATCGTCGTCTGCCATAGTGGAATACACTGTATTATAACCTGTTTAAGTTTTATTTATTCAAAAGCTATCCGATGAGTAATATGCTTATAATCTAACAAATAGGAAATGTATTATGTATAATAAATTACCCATTTCATATAGCAGAAAACATACTCAATTTCAGTCCTCTATTATCTCTGAAATCCTAGTTTGGATAGAAGGAAACCTTACTAATCGATTATCATTAGATGATATTGCACAACATTCTGGATATACCAAATGGCACTTGCAACGGGTATTTCGTAAAATTGTCGGTATGCCTTTAGGGGAATATATACGCCGTCGACGGATCTGTGAAGCGGCGAAAGAGCTACAAACCACAAACCTTCAAGTAATTGATATTGCATTGAAATACCAATTTGACTCCCAACAATCCTTTGCCAAAAGGTTTAAAGCTTATTTAGGTATTTCACCTTCTTTATATCGTCTTTCCGACACTGGTTATAATGACCTCTTGTTACTAGAGCCTAAGGTCGCTTAACCATTGAATATGAAAAGACATCGAAATTTGACGCATTACTGTATTACTGACGAATATACTCCTAGTAATAATACTTACTGGAGCTTTATTTTTATTTAAATCCATTTGTTATCCTTTTTCCTTTTGATTGAATATTAAGAAACCCTTAATGTTCATCCTCGATAAATATTTTATAATTGATATAAAAAGACAAATTTTCATTATTAGGTTAAATAAAAAACCATACTAATTAGAAACTTTTTATATTTAGGTGTTTTTCTAGACCTATTGCATACGGTGATAATATTAGTGTCATTTTCTACATTCAAATCACAATAATATGATACTCAGTATTAATTTCCTATATTGTAATAGCTTCCCCCATTGGATCATCGGCATATTAAGCGATATTGTTTATCAATGCTATAAATCCCTAAAACCCCCTTACTCTGCCATCACTCGTTCAATTGTTACCAATTAAGTAAAACATCCTTGTTCCACTGCGTGGTATTTAGCCCTGCTCTTTCTCAATTACCGCTTGATAACGGACTGGCCGTTTGAGTTTTTTTACTAAGCCATCTTTTTCTGCGCGCTTCAACCACTCATTTAATTGTGATTTGTGTAATTCTGTCTTTGCAATAAGTTCATCAAGTGAAATTGGTTCTTTAGCCAACCCTTGAAGCTCCATTGTGAATAATTGATAAAAATCCACAGGGGTTGAACGCAGCTCCTCAATCTCTATAGACTGCTTTGAAACGGCCAAACTGTCTGTTTGCTCCACACCACTTGATACATTGCTCTCTATCTCTGGCAGGTTGACTTCTAATATTGGATTAGGCTCTGCAAATAATTCTGGTTGTTCAGGAACGGTAGATGAAAAAAGATCAGGCTGTTCTTCTTTTACCTGCTCAACACTATTGACGTCATTTCTAATGAGTTCTGCAATATTAGAATGTTGCACATCATCCGTTAACCAGCGCGCGCCTTTAGCGACCAAATCAGCATTAGCAGCACTTTTGTCAATTGTCGGCTTGACCCATAGAGGCACCCACATTTTTTTTAGATTTTCTTCAGCACCACTTAACGTGCCCCCTTTTTTACCTGAATGGATCACAAGAGCGCTATCTGCTAAACAGTAAATATACTTATTGCGTGCCATCGCATTACCGGTGCTAAAACCCGCTTCTGGATAAAAAGGTGATACTAATACCGCATGCCCCTCCATTAGCCCTTTACGCCATTTACTACTCGTTGCGGCTTTTAGTAAATTATCCGCCACCACACCAATAATTACGCCACCTTGCCGCATAGCGCCTAACATTGCCGTTTCATCGACACCACGTGCTGCCCCTGAAATAATCGCGACATTATCGGATGCTGCTTTAGCACCAATTTGGTCTGTATAAGTGAGATCAGACACACTTGCATTACGTGAACCAATAACGGCTAATCCCCCCATATTCAATAACGCTTTATTCCCACAACCAAATAACACGGGGGGAGAATCTGTTTTTAACCGCTGTTTTAAACGTTTTGGGTATTCAGGATCAGAACGCGTAACCACCCACAAACCCGCCCGTTGCCATTTTTCTATGGCAAGAGCAAGGCTATGCCCACGGTTCAATAGCTCCACAATCCGTTCTGTACTAATACGAGCATCGTGCCACCCACTGAGTAGTGCCTTCGGATCAGAGACTAAAAGGTCTGCTGGTGTCGTTGATTTTTCTTTCAACCATAACGCAAACCGCCCCCACTCCGTATTAGTGAGCGGCTTGACGGCTTCACTACTCGCCTTGGAAAAATAGCTAGTTAGCAATAAAGTCGCTTGCGCTGTTGGTGACAATGAGCTAGATACATTCATGAGTCTTTTACCGAAGAAGAGGCAAGTGCAACTGGATATACCATACCACTGCCTGCCTGCTGTAATAATGCCGCGATGACTGTTAGCGTCCAGCCGGAGTCCACAATGTCATCGACCAAAAGTACGGGCTGCCCACATAATAATTCTGTAATAGCAAATGCGCCATCCAAATTCTGGCACTGGTGGAAACGATTTTGCTGACTTTTTTGTGGCTGGTTATCTTTAATTTTGCTCACAGAATTCACAAATGGCAAGCCTAGTCGCGAGGCTAAACGGCGAGCAAAACTTGGTACTAATTCTGGATGGTTTCGCGATGGTACACAACAGACCCATTGTGGTGCAGGGGTTGGTTTCCAGCGGTTTTGGATCATTTCTGCCATCGCTTCAACTAATTCATCACTAAAATACCCAGCATATTTGTTGTTTGCAACTAAACGCCCCCAACCAGCATCCCCCCAACGTGATAAAACCCGTCCTTCTTGAGCACGGAGATTTTGTGGCAGACTACCTTTAAAGCCATACTCCAAGAAAGCATTAGCGGCAACCTGTGCTTTAGGTTTAATCGCCATCTCGGCGTGCTTAAGAAAAGTTCCCGCCCGATGAACCAAAGCGGGGTCGATGGCTTGGTTGACAACTGGGCGTGCTATACAGGATGCACACTTACCGCAAGGAGTCGGGTCATGGTCGTCTAGAGCTTTGCGCAGAAAGGTCATCTTGCATCCACTGTCTTTCAAATAGGCCTGTACTTCTTGCCACTCTTGAACACGCTGTCCTGTTAAATGTTCAATACGCGCATGATCCATTTGGTAATGTACAGGCGTCCTTACCCAGCGGCTACCATTTTTAATGACGGGCGCCGGGTTTTCCACGCTCAATAATTTAAGTACCTTCTCAATCTGCCCGTAGCGCAGGTTAGTTTTCTCCTCGATATTACGTATTGATAAACCATCACCCTGTTCTAGCGCCTGTAAAACCTCATTGACTTGCATTTCAGATGGAAACGCTGAGCCCCAGAAAAATTCATGAATGTCCCGATCCTCTACACCAGACATTAATACGCCTACTGCATGGTCAATACCACGGCCAGCACGCCCTACTTGCTGATAATAAGCGACAATAGACCCCGGAGCTTGATAGTGAATGACGAAACTTAGGTCGGGTTTATCATAACCCATGCCTAACGCGGTCGTCGCCACCAACACCTTTAATTGATTATTAAATAGTAATTCCTCTAAATGTTGACGGTAAACATTACTATTTTCAAAATCATCACTTTCAACGCTGCTATGATAAGCCTTCGCATCGATACCGTTACGATTTAGCCATTCAGCAACTTGTTCAGCATCACGTACTGTTAATGTGTAAACGATGCCTGTACCCGGCAAATTGGGAATTACCTGAGCTAGCCATGCTAGACGAGAACTTTGATCGGGCAGAACCATGGTTTGCAATGCAAGGCTCTCTCGGATCAATGAACCACGCTGGATCCGGATATGACCAAGTAAGGCCTGAATATCATCGACAACACGATTATTAGCCGTCGCAGTGGTGCCTAATACTGGGGTGTTTGCAGGTAACTGACGCAAAATATTCACAATGCGACGGTAGTCAGGGCGGAAATCATGCCCCCAATCGGAAATACAATGAGTTTCATCAATCACCATCAAAGCGATACGATCTGCAATAGGCTGAAGTACTGTTTCAATAAAACTATCATTAGCTAACCGTTCAGGTGAAATCAACAAACAATCAATTTGATTATTGTGAATACGCTGCGTAACACTTTGCCAATCATCTTGGTTAGTTGAGTTCATCGTCTCAGCCACAATCCCCAAACGTTCCGCTGATTCAATTTGGTTGCGCATCAAGGCCAACAATGGCGATACAATAATCGTTGGCCCCATACCTCTATCGCGGAAAATCTTCGTACTGATAAAATAAACCGAACTCTTCCCCCAACCTGTTCGCTGTACAACGAGTAACTTCTGTCGATGATTTACTAGTGTATCAATCGCTTCCCACTGACCATCTCGAAATTCGGCAGTAGGGCTAGCTAGAGCGGTTCTTAGTAGTTGTAGGGCTTCGGCACGGTTCATTATTACTCCTTAATTTATTCGGTAAGTTCACCGTTGATAAGTTTGGGTAGCAACAAGTCGTGAAATTACATAATGTTCGCTATATTCAAACAGCCTGATAATTTAGAGCATCGATTTTCAACCTGAATATCACGTGTATTCATTCAAGCTAATAGGAAACAAAAAATATCAACTGCATTAATATTATTTATATTTAAAGGCAATAGCACGACTTCCATTATTATTTTCTCGCTTCATGAACTGCATAATAAAGCCACATTTTACCTTTTCCAGCCGGAGGTAAAAAACTGCGAACGTTCTCAAATTTCTGTTCAATTTATTGATATTAAAATGCTTCTGAAACAATAAATTCATTTGGTAAAAGCACAAACACTCTTTCCGTATTGTTAGCCATTACATATAGCTTCTTTTAGGGAATTATCTTTCAGTCTAATGGAATGATTCTGATTGGTGAAAAGAGAGGGAACGACCACTATTTACCTAAATAAAAAATAATATTTTTAGTATTTATTCAACACCCAACATTTGTCTAAAACAAAAAACCTTCTAAATGCTCTCACACTTAGAAGGCTGAAGTTTGTTTTCTGCACTTTGTAAATCAGACGGCTAAAAAAACCTCAGATCTACTTTAATTCGATTTTTATTCCAATCAGAACGGAATATCGTCATCGAAGTCCATTGGTGGTTCGCTGCTTTGTGGCGCAGGTGCTGGTGAACGCGCTGGGGCGCCGCCGCCACTGAATTGCTGAGCCGCTGGTTGCTGAGGCTGACCCCAACCGCTTTGACCACCTTGGCTTTGGCCTGATGATTCGCCACCACGACCGCCTAACATTTGCATTGAGCCACCGATGTTAACCACAACTTCAGTGGTGTAACGGTCTTGACCACTTTGGTCTTGCCATTTGCGAGTCTGCAAAGAACCTTCAATATAGACTTGAGAACCTTTTTTCAGATATTCACCAGCAACTTCAGCTAATTTGCCGAAAATCACGACACGATGCCATTCTGTTTTCTCACGCATTTCACCAGTTTGCTTATCGCGCCAGCTTTCAGAAGTTGCCAGAGTCAGGTTTGCAACAGCACCACCGTTAGGCATGTAACGGATTTCAGGATCTTGCCCTAAGTTACCGATAAGAATTACTTTATTTACGCCTCTGCTGGCCATTTAAACACTCCTGATCCATTAAATTTAATCTCTGTATTAGTCGTGAAGTTTAGCACGACCAACCCATAATGCATACGAATTGCATACTAAAATAGATGTAGCTTGCTCAAGTTGCGAGCAGCTTTGAAAATTTAAATTGTATCGTTCTTGAAGGTTCACAAACTGACAACCTGAATAATTTACTGTGCAGCTACGCGATACATTAATAATTCGACAATGCAAACACCAGCCTTGTTCAGTGCGAATGAATATAATCAACAACGCGACAACTCAAGATCACATGATTATAATCTGTTTTTTAATAAAACACTGTATATTCATTCAGTCTGAATTGTGCGATAATGATTCACTTATGATTGTTCACTATCAAATCATCCGGGAAGTGGTAAATGGATAATATCGAAGTACGCGGTGCCCGCACTCATAATCTGAAAAACATCAATCTCATCATCCCCCGAGACAAACTGATAGTTATTACGGGGTTGTCAGGTTCAGGGAAATCATCATTAGCTTTTGACACACTCTATGCAGAAGGTCAACGGCGCTATGTAGAGTCCTTATCCGCCTATGCAAGGCAATTTCTCTCACTGATGGAGAAACCCGATGTTGATCATATAGAAGGGTTATCACCCGCTATTTCGATTGAACAAAAATCCACCTCTCATAACCCAAGGTCAACGGTGGGCACAATCACCGAAATCCATGACTACTTACGTTTATTATTTGCCCGTGTAGGTGAACCACGCTGCCCAGATCACGATATTCCGCTAGCGGCTCAAACCGTGAGTCAAATGGTCGATAACGTGCTAGCACAGCCTGTTGATCGTCGCATGATGTTATTAGCCCCTGTCGTGAAAGACCGCAAAGGTGAACATGTCAAATTGTTAGATAACTTGGCCTCTCAGGGCTATATTCGTGCACGTATCGACGGTGAAGTGTGTGATCTGTCCGATCCTCCAACGTTGGAGTTACAAAAGAAGCATACCATTGAAGTTGTGGTTGACCGCTTTAAGATCCGTGATGATATCGCACAGCGCCTCGCTGAATCTTTCGAAACCGCTCTTGAGCTATCCGGCGGTACCGCGATTGTTGCCGATATGGATGATCCCGACGCAGAAGAGTTAGTGTTTTCAGCCAATTTTGCCTGCTCGGTATGCGGCTATAGCATGGTGGAATTAGAGCCTCGCTTATTCTCCTTTAATAACCCCGCCGGGGCATGTCCGAGCTGTGATGGCCTTGGTGTTCAACAATTTTTTGATCCTGAAAGGGTGATCCAAAATACCGAGATATCACTCGCAGGTGGGGCTATTCGCGGCTGGGATCGCCGGAACTTCTACTACTTCCAAATGCTGCAATCCCTTGCTGAGCATTATAAATTTGATGTTGAGGCCCCTTATGATTCTCTGAGTCCTTCCATTCAGAAAATTATTCTGTACGGCTCAGGTAAAGAGACGATTGAGTTCAAATATCGTAATGATCGCGGCGATATTACGGTTCGTCACCACCCTTTTGAAGGGGTGCTCAATAACATGGAACGCCGCTATAAAGAAACGGAATCAACGGCGGTACGGGAAGAACTCGCCAAATACATTAGCAATCGCCCTTGCGTGACATGTCACGGAACACGTTTACGTAAAGAGGCACGTTTTGTTTTTGTCGAAAATACCACGTTGCCTGAAATTGCTGACTACAGTATTGGTCATGCGATGGCGTTTTTCCAAAATCTTAAACTCAGCGGGCAACGGGCAAAAATTGCAGAAAAAGTCCTTAAAGAAATTAGTGACCGATTAAAATTTTTGGTGAATGTTGGTCTTAATTACTTAACGCTTTCTCGTTCGGCAGATACTTTATCGGGCGGTGAGGCGCAACGTATCCGTCTCGCTAGCCAAATTGGTGCAGGCCTTGTCGGGGTCATGTATGTTCTGGATGAACCGTCGATCGGTCTCCATCAACGCGATAATGATCGCTTGTTGGAAACCCTCATTCATCTACGCAATCTAGGTAATACCGTTATTGTGGTAGAGCACGATGAAGATGCTATTCGCGCCGCAGATCATATCATTGATATTGGTCCGGGGGCTGGCGTCCATGGTGGTCAAATCGTTGCACAAGGTACCTTAGAAGATATCGTCGCCAATACAGACTCTTTAACAGGCAAGTTCCTAAGTGGCGAGCGGCGCATTGATATCCCTAAAAAACGGGTTCCCGTCAATAAAGACAAGATGCTCAAACTGTTTGGCGCTAAAGGGAATAACCTGAAAAATGTGACCTTAAAACTCCCTGTTGGCCTATTTACCTGTATCACTGGGGTGTCGGGTTCAGGGAAATCCACATTGATCAACGATACCTTATTCCCTATCGCACAACGTCAATTGAATGGTGCCACCACAATTACACCAGCACCTTATCTTGATGTTGAAGGGCTTGAACACTTTGACAAAGTCATCGATATCGACCAAAGCCCTATCGGGCGAACGCCTCGCTCAAACCCGGCGACTTATACGGGGGTGTTTACACCGATTCGTGAGTTATTTGCTGGTGTACCGGAATCTCGTACTCGTGGCTACAATCCAGGTCGTTTTAGCTTTAACGTTAAAGGGGGGCGCTGTGAAGCCTGCCAAGGTGATGGTGTTATCAAAGTTGAAATGCACTTCTTACCTGACGTTTATGTGCCCTGTGATCAATGTAAAGGTAAGCGCTATAACCGCGAAACATTAGAGATAAAATATAAAGGCAAAAGTATCCACGAAGTGCTTGATATGACTATCGAAGAGGCTCGTGATTTCTTTGATGCTGTGCCAGCACTGGCTCGTAAGCTGCAAACCTTGATGGATGTGGGGTTATCCTATATCCGCTTAGGCCAATCAGCGACGACCTTATCCGGTGGTGAAGCACAACGTGTGAAACTGGCTCGTGAGCTATCGAAACGCGGTACTGGGCAAACCATCTATATCCTTGATGAGCCAACCACTGGGCTGCATTTTGCCGATATTCAGCAGCTCTTGACGGTACTACATCAATTACGTGACCAAGGCAATACGATTGTCGTCATTGAACATAACTTAGATGTGATCAAAACCGCTGATTGGATTGTTGATTTAGGTCCTGAAGGGGGAAGTGGTGGCGGTGAAATCTTGATTTCTGGTACACCTGAAGAAGTGGCTGAATGTGAAAAATCGCATACTGCTCGTTTCTTAAAACCCATCTTAGCACGGGGCTACTAACCACAAGCGTGACAGCGCCTTATTTTGAAATCGAAAAACGCGGGCAAAACCCTAATGCCGATCAGTCAGTTAAGAACTCAATAATAGGTTGAACGATCCTACAGTGCTGTAAAAATCCGTAATCATCCCAAGATTACGGATTTTTTTATGTTACTTAGTCAAGCTCTCAAGACTGTTCAGGCTTTCTCGCCAAAATAATTTACAGCCCTTTCTGAGCTCCTTTCCGCTGAACTCATTGACGAATGTCTCGTGGATACTGGGGTTGTTACAATAAGAAAACGCCGTCTTCCGATGGGAATGATGGTATGGGCTGTAATGGAAATCTCTCTTTTTCGTTCTCTTTCCATGGCTCAAGTCTAAGCCTACTTTCCGCAGTAGCTCCGGGGAAAATACCGAAATTCATCAATGAGATATTGGCTATGGTTGGAAGTTTTGTACTACCTAGTAGGCGACAAAGGCATTACCCCGAGCAGTAAAGAAAAAGCCGTAACGGTATCCGTTACGGCAATATTAATAACTCAACTGACAAGCATTACGGGCTAACCCCGGCTTTCTTTAATAAGGGGGTTCCAATGAAAGGCCAAGCAAAGAAAGGAGGGGAATTAGGCGTCAATGGCGAGTATTACAAAGGTGGTCAATTTATGCCGAGGAGTGCCAGTACCGTTAAAGGCGAGCACTGTTCAACGAGTCGTAAAACGGGAAAGAAACGACGTGTGCTGATCGAACCTGGCATTCTCGTCGAAGTTAACCATGACGAAAACGCCATTTTTGCACGTATCAGTGCATTCGTTGCTGTTGAGAACGGTTTTATGCGCCAGACCGCCAGTGCGCATACGGTCACCTATTATGGTTTGGAAACGTCCTTGCCAGATCTTATCCGCCGTTATAATGCAGGTGAACGGTATTGTTGATTGTTCGATATTGATAAAAATAAGAACGGGTTTATACTAATAGTTAATAATAGTTGGTAACTAGTAGGGATTTTAACCATGTCAACGAGTGTAGCTTTAAGCCCTTACTTTGAGGAATTTATCCAAAGTCAGATTAAGAGCGGGCGATATAATAATACAAGTGAAGTGATCCGTGCAGGACTTCGCGCTTTAGAAGAGCAGGAAAATCAATTAAAACTTGCCGCACTTCAAACGGCAATAGTTGACGGTATTAATAGCGGTGAAAGTAAAGATGCGAGCGCGGTATTTAGCCGTTTATCAAGTAAGTATGCCACATTGGCTGAGGATAACGGTAGCAAATGAAATTGGGTATATCACCGCTGGCAGTACAGGATTTAGAATCGATCGGTGACTGGATAGCAAAGGATAATCCCATTAGGGCCCTGAGTTTTATTGAAGAGCTGTATCAAAAATGTCTTCTTATTGCAGACTCTCCGACCCTCTATGCTGAACGCCCAGAAATTTTGCCAGGCTTGAGAAGCTGTGCTTATGGCCGATACCTGTTATTTTTCCGCGTACTGGAAGCTGAAGTACGCATAGAGCGCATACTCCACGGCTCCAGAGATATTCCTGCGCATTTCAGTTAACGATATACGCGGAACAGTGGCTTTTCTCGTTGTGGAAAATGGGATAATGGGGAAGACTGCAAGTGAAAAGGCCATTGCCTATCATGGGCTTACTGAGTCGTTACCGGACCGGATCAAACGGTTCAATGCGGTCGAACGATACCGATGAGGGTGCCCCCTCACCAAAGCTGTCATGACAGTTGCTATCTTATCTTTTTATGAATGAAAAATAACAATATTAGCAAAATAGGAGTGCCAAAAATAACATAAGCCATTGCAGTGTCATGATTCATTCGCAAACTCTCTACGAAAGCGCGCCAAACGGTAACTGGATCATCATTACCTATCACTGTGTAGTTGTATGTAAAGCTTGAACTAAACCCGAATTCAAAAATGCCCAAGCCTAAATAAAATAATAAAACCAACAAAATAGTCAAAAACCATCTTAAAAACGTTCTATTTATCATAAGTGCTACCCAAGACATCGCCACCCATTTCACCACCATCAAAACTTGTTGCCTCTCCGCCTATTTTCGCTGACGATTTGGCAAATTCAAAAAATAGAATCATAGTTCCTTTATCTGATGGCGTGAGATTGTCGATATTTGGATACTGTTTATGGAAATCACCTGTGACTTCAATGACATCAAGCTTCTAAAAATTATTTTTCTTGCCATCCAAATAATTCTGGAATGAAACAGGCACCGTGAACGCCTCTTCTCGTTCGATCGGATACTGCGTTCTCATTGGTGTATAACTCTCTTCAAATATCCCTGTGCCAGATTGCTTTAACCCTTTTACACCCCAAGCACGCAAAAAGTGGGCTAACTCCCCAATAACATTGAGAGCCCGATTGATAACAAAAAATATCAATGGAAAGGGTGTTCAGATATTAACATCAATGAGTGAGCCACTTCGATACCCCAAAGCCGATATTGCAGACCTTTATAGGCATCGTTGGGAAATAGAGCATGGCTTCAGGGAAATGAAGCAGCATATGTTGAATAATGAACTCACATTGAGGAGCAAAAAGCCAGCATTGGTAAATCAAGAATTATGGAGAATAGTACTCGCGTATAACTTACTGCGATTTATGATGGCACAGATGGCATACAGCCTGAAAGATACAGAACCGTATCAGATGGGATTTAAACAAACTGCGCTATACCTGAGTGCTCAATTAAGCCTACTTTCCGCAGTAGCTCTGGGGAAAATACCGAAATTCATCAATGAGATATTGGCTATGGTTGGAAGTTTTGTACTACCTAGTAGGCGACAAAGGCATTACCCCGAGCAGTAAAGAAAAAGCCGCAACGGTATCCGTTACGGCGATATTAATGACTTAACTGGCAAGCATTAGGGCAAAACCCGCGTTTTTTAATCAATAATTCACGAATTATTTGCTTACAGCAGCGAACGCTTCAACAATACGTTGAACATTATGACGGTTTACACCAGCCATACAAACACGCCCCGTACCCACTAAGTAGACAGCAAACTCATCTTTCAAACGCGCAACCTGCTCTTTCGAGAAGCCTGTGTAACTAAACATACCGCGTTGTTTTAACAGATGGTCAAAGTTTTTTTCTGGTAGTGCTTTTTTCAGTTCATCCACCAGAACAGTACGCATTTCTAAAATACGTACGCGCATCTCTTCAACTTCCTTCAACCATTGTGCTTTCTGTTCACTGTTTGTGAGAACTTGCGCCACAATTTTAGCCCCATTTGACGGTGGGCTTGAGTATAGGCGACGTACCCCTGCTTTTAATTGGCCTAATACGCGGTCACGTTCTTCTTGGCTTTCACAAATAACTGACAAACCACCAGCACGTTCACCATAGATACCAAAAATTTTAGAGAATGAATTACTCACAAACACAGGCAAGCCTGCTTTTACCATCGCACGGATAGCATAAGCATCTTCTTCAATACCTTCCGCAAATCCTTGATATGCAATATCCAAGAATGGGATCAGTTTTTGTGCCTTAGCCACTTTAGTCACTTCATCCCACTGCTCTGGCGTGAGATCTGAACCGGTTGGGTTATGGCAGCAAGGGTGCATTAAAATGATGCTATTTTCCGGCAATGTCTTAAATGTTGCCAGCATTTCAGCAAATTTTACCCCTTTACTCTTTTCATCAAAGTAAGGGTAATAGTGAACTTTAGTGCCTGCTCCAGAGAAAATTGATGCATGGTTTTCCCATGTAGGGTCACTGCACCACACCTCTGATTTAGGGAAGTAATGGTTGAGGAAATCCGCACCCAATTTTAGTGCCCCTGAACCACCGATAGTTTGTACTGTCGCGATACGTTCTTGCGCAATAAGAGGACAATCAGCACCGAAGAGTAATTTTTGGATCTCTAGGCGATAATCTTTGAGACCTTCCATCGGTAAATACAGTGACGCGCTTGCTGGTAACTTGTTTAATTCCGCTTTCGCATGACCAACAGTTTTCAGCTCAGGTGTTTTACCTTCCCCATCATAGTATAAGCCGATACTCAGGTTGATCTTGTTTTCACGAGTATCTTTATTAAATTCATCCATCAGCGATAAGATCGGATCGCCCGGGTAAGAATCAACATGTTGGTACACAGTACATCTCCATAATCAGATAAAAATAATATTTTTTTGTTTCGTCTTTTGAAAATAACCCTTTGTTTGCTATTCGTCTACATATTCCATGACAACTCTTGAGGTTAATTTAGTCAGTAACTCATAATTGATAATGCCTGTTTGTGCGGCGATTTCTTCAACTGGCAGAGATTTCCCCCATAAAATCACCTCATCACCCACTTTATCATTGGCATTTGGCCCAAGATCAACGGTGATCATATCCATTGAAACTCGTCCTACAATAGGCACTTTTCGCCCATTTACCAAAACTGGCGTACCTGAAGGCGCGCTTCGGGGATAACCATCACCATAACCTATCGCAACAACGCCCAACCGAGTGTCACGCTGGCTACACCATGTTGCACCATAACCCACACATTGCCCAGCAGCATGCTCCCTAACAGCAATCAATGTTGATTTTAGTGTCATCACACTTTGTAAACCAAAATGCTCGGCGGATGTACCTTCTTGAGGGGAGGCACCATACATGATGATCCCCGGCCTAACCCAGTCATAATGGGCATCTGGCCATAATAAGATCCCTGCCGATGCCGCAATCGATTTTTCTCCGGCCTTATTGGCAACAAACTGTTTAAAGCAGTGAATTTGATTTGCTGTTGTCGGTAATTCAGGCTCATCAGCCTGACAGAAATGGCTGATAATATTGATGGGGTGTTTGACGTTTTTACACGCTTGCAAGCGCTGATAGAATGCTTCCGCATCTTGAGGCAACACGCCTAAGCGGTGCATGCCTGTGTCGAGTTTCATCCAAACTTTAATCGGGTTCGCCAATTCGGTTGCTTCCAGCATTACAAGCTGTTCAACACAGTGGATAACCGTATCGATTTGATGTTCCACTAACAAGGGGAGATCAGAATGTTCGAAAAAACCTTCAAGTAATACAATAGGAGCCGTTATCCCTCGTTCCCTCAGTGCCAGAGCTTCTTTAAGTCGGGCGACACCAAAACCATCAACGAGATCTTCAAGGGTGGTGCTGACTTCGGTTAATCCATGGCCATAAGCATTTGCTTTAACAATGGCAATTAAACGGCTGTGTGGTGCGAGTTCTCTAACTCGTTGCAGATTATGTCGCAGAGCGCGGCGGTTAATTAAAGCGGTTGCCGCTTTCATTATGTCCTCTTTTTACTTTCTTATAAATCATCCAAGATGCAGCTCAGCGCCAAAGATAGATAAGCCGCTTGCTGCATACATACGCATCTGACTAGCCCACATGAGCCTAGTCAACAACACTGCCGCTTTTAGTATGACAGATCACTCATCGTCATAGGCAGGCCCCGCATAGTTATCAAAGCGAGACCATTGACCATTGAACGTTAATCGAACCGTACCAATCGGACCGTTACGCTGTTTACCGATAATGATTTCCGCCACCCCTTTCAAGTCACTGTTATCGTGATAAACCTCATCACGATAGATAAACATAATAAGGTCAGCATCCTGCTCAATAGAGCCTGATTCACGTAAGTCTGAGTTGACTGGACGTTTATCCGCGCGTTGTTCCAAGCTCCGGTTAAGCTGTGATAGCGCCACAACAGGCACATTAAGTTCTTTAGCTAATGCCTTCAGTGACCGAGAAATTTCAGCAATTTCAAGTGTACGGTTATCCGATAATGCAGGGACTCTCATTAACTGTAAATAGTCAATCATAATCAGACTTAAACCACCATGCTCTCGATAGATACGACGCGCACGGGAACGTACTTCTGTTGGTGTTAAGCCAGAGGAGTCATCGATGTACATGTTGCGCTTTTCTGACAGAATCCCCATGGTGCTAGAAATACGCGCCCAGTCCTCGTCGTCAAGCTGGCCTGTACGAATACGTGTTTGATCAACACGCGATAAGGAGGCCAACATACGCATCATGATCTGGCTACCGGGCATCTCCAAACTGAAGATCAACACGGGTTTTTCTTCCGTCATCGCTGCATTTTCACACAAGTTCATCGCAAAAGTGGTTTTCCCCATTGATGGACGAGCTGCAACAATAATAAGGTCAGAGCCTTGTAGACCCGCCGTTTTCTTATCGAGATCTTGGTAACCTGTCGACACCCCTGTCACACCATCGTGAGGTTGCTGATACAGTTTTTCTATTTTTTCAATGGTTTCAGCCAAAATTGCTTCAATATCTTTTGGCCCTTCGTCCTTATTCGCTCTCGACTCTGCAATTTGGAACACCTTCGTTTCGGCAAAGTCGAGTAAATCTTCACTGCTACGCCCCTGTGGGTCGTAACCCGCATCGGCGATATCATTCGCGACTTTGATCATGTCACGCACAACAGCACGTTCGCGGACGATGTCGGCGTAAGCATTGATATTCGCGGCACTTGGGGTATTTTTTGATAACTCGGCAAGGTAAGCAAACCCCCCGACATCATCCAATTTACCTTCCTGTTCAAGGGATTCGGATAATGTGATCAAATCGATGGGTTTACCCTGCTCAAGCAGAGTTTGCATTTGAGCAAAAATGGTACGATGCGGATGACTGTAAAAGTCTGCATGGGTGACACGCTCGGAAACAGTATCCCAACGGTCATTATCCAGCATCAACCCTCCCAATACAGACTGCTCGGCTTCGATAGAGTGTGGTGGAAGTTTTAAGCCTTCCATTTGCTGATCGCGCGGCGCACTGTACTTGTTTTCTGAAGGGTATTTCTTAGCCATACTTTCTTATCCACATCCATAATTAACTAGCACATTAGTATACGCCAAACTTGTTACTGACGTTGGCTTTCTTTGTGTTTTTCTAACGGGTATTGTGCCTTTCGTCGTTGTGGCACTAACCAATAATTCTATCATCAAACCATAGCGTTATTATTGCGTGATTGATATGGTAGGCAAATCAAACGTGAAATCATTTGTGTTGTTTGTTGAAGGCAAGTGAAATTATCCCTATTGAGCCAGCGATGAGAAAATGGGCGTTGTCTGCCCATCATCCAGCCGGTAATTTGATTATACGACAAGTACAAGCAGACTGTTCCTATCGGAGATGATCATGGTAAAACGTATTGAATTTGCACAACATGGTGGCCCAGAAGTTCTCAGCTATTCCGATTTCGACCTAAAAGAGCCTGCCGATAACGAAATTCAGATAGAAAATCATGCAATCGGCATCAACTATATTGATACTTATGTCCGTAGTGGGTTATACCCCGTCGCGAGTTTACCATCGGGGCTTGGTACTGAAGCTGCGGGCATTGTGGTAAAAACCGGCTCCCAAGTGACAGGTTTTCGCTCAGGTGACCGAGTGATGTATGCTCAAGGCCCGCTAGGTGCTTATAGTGAAGTTCATAATGTTCCTGAACATGCCGTTGCCCATCTTCCTGATGGAATTTCATTTCAACAGGCTGCCGCCTGTGGCCTGAAAGGTATGACTGTCTATTATCTGCTGAATCAAACCTATCAAATCAAACGAGATGAAATCTTTTTATTCCATGCGGCTGCGGGTGGTGTAGGCCTGATTGCTTGCCAATGGGCAAAAGCGCTTGGCGCTAAAATGATTGGTACCGTTGGCAGCGCTGAAAAAGCAGAGCGCGCTAAAGCTGCGGGGGCATGGGAAGTCATCAATTATCAAACAGAAGATATCGCGGCACGAGTCAAAGAGATCACTCAAGGTGAAAAGGTGAATGTCGTGTACGACTCAGTGGGCCAATCAACTTGGATTGCCTCATTAGATTCACTAAAACGCCGAGGTTTAATGGTGAGCTTTGGTAACGCATCCGGCCCTGTGACTGGCGTGAACTTAGGGATTTTAAACCAAAAAGGCGGCTTATACGTCACTCGCCCATCATTAGGGGTCTATGTCACTAATCGGGCGGAGTTAGATCAGGCAAGCCATGCGCTGTTTGATATGATCTTAAGTGGCAAATTGAATGTGGATGTCCCTGAAAAACAGATCTTTGCCTTGAAAGATGTGCAAACGGCCCACCGCACATTAGAGTCGAGAAAAACCCAAGGCTCTAGCCTGCTAATCCCATAATTTTGAGTGAGATGCCAACGACGGTTGGCACCTCACACTACATTATTGGTCGCGGGTGACGAATGCAAGAGCCTGCTCGACCACCGCCAGATCAGCCCCTTTCTTATGGGCATTTTCACTCAAATAGCGCCGCCATTGGCGAGCACCGGGTATTCCTTGAAATATCCCTAACATATGACGAGTGATATGACCAAGATAAGTGCCTTGTGATAACTCTTTTTCGATATACGGGAACATTTGGCGCACAGCATCCACCGCATTCACCACGGGTAATTGGCTATCGAATAATTGGTTATCTACCGCAGTCAAAATAGAGGGATTTTGATAGGCTTCACGCCCTACCATCACGCCATCAAGGTGACGTAAATGCTCTTTTGCCTCTTCCAGTGTTTTTATTCCCCCGTTAATCGCCATGGTTAAGTGGGGAAAATCCCGTTTTAGCTGATAAACGCGCGGATAGTCCAATGGAGGAATTTCACGGTTTTCTTTCGGACTTAGGCCGGATAACCACGCTTTACGCGCATGGATGATAAACATTTCACAACCGCCTTTAGTTGAGACGGTATCAATAAAATCACACAGGAATTCGTAGCTATCTTGCTCATCAATGCCAATGCGTGTTTTCACTGTGACAGGTATCGACACAACATCCTGCATCGCTTTCACGCAATCAGCCACAAGCTGAGCATCCGCCATTAGGCAAGCGCCAAAACGACCATTTTGTACGCGGTCTGAAGGGCAACCAACATTGAGGTTGATTTCATCATAACCACGCTCTTGCGCCAACTTTGCACATTGCGCTAATGCCTCAGGGTCGCTCCCCCCCAGCTGTAATGCTACTGGCTGCTCTTCTTCACTAAATGCCAGATAATCGCCCTTACCATGAATAATGGCACCTGTTGTAACCATTTCAGTATAGAGCAACGTATTTTTACTCAATAAGCGATGAAAATATCGGCAATGGCGGTCAGTCCAGTCGAGCATCGGCGCAACGGAAAATCGATTTATGTTTTTATAGCCTGTCATACCTTGAAAAACCTTGTTTTCAGTCATTTTTATATTTGACGTGTTTCGGTGTATCTTAACCTATTTAATCTGTTTTTGCTGTATTGGAAACACGACTAAGGACACCATGGCTTTGGTGTCCTCAACAAATGACGGCTCCCCGCCGTAAAACTGATTTGCGGCCATAAAGCACGCCGATTTTTTTAGAGTAGAAACTTTCATTACCTACGGTCGAGTTTACTCTATTTACGGATTCATTAACTTAACCAGTTGATCGGCAAGTTCAGGCGTTGAGGCACTCAATAGGCTGCCACTAAACATGACGTTATCGCGCTCACCACTTAACGAACACACATCCCCCCCCGCTTCACGAATACATGGTATCAATGCTGCGCTATCCCACGGTTTCATAATCGTATCAATGGCCCCATGTAGACGCCCTGTTGCCACCATGGCATGCTGGTAAGCATCGTTGGCAAAAATAAAGTCTCGAGCGCAACTGACAACACGGTCAAGATGGTAAATCGTTGTACCTTCTCGTTGATTGTAAGTGCTACTGTGGATCCCCGATGCGGAAATGACGGCATTAGCGACCTCTTTAGGCGCATCAGTACCTAATGTTAGCCGCCGAGATAAACCGTTATGTGTTTCCAAGTAGCAACCTTGCCCTTTTGCTGCGTAAACTACCGTTGAAATGGCAGGGAAGCTGATCACCCCAACGATAGGCTCCCCCTTTTCAACATAAGCAATCAAAGTGCTAAAGAGTGGAATGCCATAAATAAAGGCGCGCGTGCCATCAATCGGGTCAATCACCCATCCAGATTCGAAAACAGTATCGCCTTCAAGGCCAAATTCTTCACCAAGGATCGGCACATCCGGTGTGTGTTGGGCAAAGTGCTCACGCAATGCCGACTCAACACGTAAATCTGTTTCCGTGACCACTGAACGGTCGGGCTTATAGTCAAAACTGCCCGCACCTTGAAATGCTTCTACGGTCATCGCTCTGACTGATTTTGCCGCTTCAAGCGCAATCGCCAGCATACTGTGGGCTCCTATTTAAAATATAACATTATGGCAATCATAACCCATGATTATGCTTGGGTTTTATGCAGTTTGACCTCACCAAAGGTCATAAAAATCAATGTGCTCCCTGCGACCCCACGATAAGCCCCTTGCTGCTGATTCAATTCGCAAGCGAGTGCCGTAAATAGCCATGCTTCATTTTCCGAGATGTCACACATCGCATCGGTAAGCTGCTCATAACCTTTGCGTTCAGCAAATTCTTGTACAGCCAATGCGTCTTGTAACAATGGCTCCTCAATCGAGCTATTTGCCCATCCCCACATCCAACTCCCTTGGTTTTGATCATAAGTACCAATGATTTGCACGGGAGCAACAGCAACGAGACCGTCTGGAGCATGAAAAACAATTGTGCCCTCTTCTTGATCGACTGACCAACTTGCCTGATCAAGATGCCAAGTATCACAGTGGAATTGGCTTTTATGCTGTAGAGCATTCATACTTCGCTCGATTAACGTATCGTAAGGTAAATCTTCAAGTTCTTGATTCATTCATATATTCCTTAAACTACAGCGTGATTATCGAACGTCAGTTTTTTATCTTATTTATCCTATAAACTGTCTTATTCACTAACCAATATTTTTTAATGCATCGACGACCAATTGCCAAAACTTAGCATGATCGAGTTTGACGGCAACCTGAGTATGGCAATCTTCAGGAGCCGGATGGCGGAAATCGGCCACAGTCATTCCAAGGGTGAGAGTTCCTGTCAGTTCAATATCTACAGGTACGCGCTGTGTCGTCATGACGGAAGGGTCGATAACATAGGCAACGGCACAGGGATCATGCACTGGTGGAGCATCAAATCCTTGTGCTTGTTTATACATTTTGCCAAAGAAATCGAGTAATTCGACGACAAATTTCGCGCAAGGTGTTCCCACGTCAGCAATGTTAGCAACGATATCTGTGGTGGCAAGCGCTTGATGGGTGAGATCTAAACCAACCATCGTTAGTGGCCATTTTTCATTAAAAACAATATGTGCCGCTTCTGGATCAATTTTGATATTAAACTCAGCCACAGGACTCCAATTTCCTACATGGTAGCCTCCGCCCATCAGCACGACTTCTTTGACGCGTTCGACGATACGTGGCTCCAACCTTGCGGCTAATGCGATATTGGTTAGCGCCCCAGTAGGCACTAAAGTGATTGTTTTGGGTGGATGCGACATGATCAATTTAATGATCAATTCTACCGCATGGCAGTTTTCTAAAGTCAACGATGGCTCAGGTAGTTGAGGACCATCTAACCCAGAGTCACCATGAATATCGGGGGCAATTTCAACTTCACGTACCAGTGGTCGTGAGGAGCCGGCTGCAAAAGGAATACCACGAATTTTTGCCATTTCAGCAACGGCTAAGGCATTGCGAGTCACTTTTTCAAGCGTTTGGTTACCAGCAACGGTCGTCACTGCCAGTAAGTCAATTTCAGGGTTGCCATAAGCTAATAGCATCGCAATTGCATCGTCATGTCCGGGGTCGCAATCAAGGATGATTTTCTTTGCCATACACCTTACCTTATTGAATTAAAAGGGAGCCTTTTATTAAAGCTCCCAATGTAACCAGCTAACAAAGTAAAATCTATGAGCTTTCGCCGATTTAAAAAATGTTTACTTCAAAACATGCGCATAGACACGTTTTTGTCCATCTTCTGTTTTCGGGATATATACCCCTTGTAGCTCAGGCGCAAATCCCGGAAGCAAGTTGATCCCCGCCTCCAAAGCTTGGAAGTAACGCAAGACAGGCCCTTCCCAAACTTCACCGGGCACCACACACAATACGCCCGGAGGATAAGGCAGCGCCCCCTCAGCGGCAATACGCCCTTCTAGCTCACATAGAGGAAGCAGCTCCACGTTGCCGCGAATAAACTCAAGGTGCGCTTGTTGTGGGTTCATTTTCACTGTCGGAAAATGCTGCTTACGGAACATCTCTTTTTGCAATTGCTTAATATTATACTGAACACTCAACTGGTGCATTTCTTGGCACAAACGACGTAATGTGTAGCCTTGATAATGCTCTTGGTAGCGTTGATAAACGGACGGTAACACTTCTTCCAGTGAAGCATCTTCATCCAGTAATTGTTCAAAACGAACCAAATGGGTAACTAGTAGCTCTAACTTCTCTTTACTCTCTGCGGGGGTGAGTAAAAATAGGATGGAATTTAAGTCACATTTCTCGGGGATCACACCATGTTCACGTAAGAAATGCGCCAATATAGTCGCCGGAACGCCAAAGGATTCGTATTCACCACTTTGAGCATCGATACCCGGCGTTGTTAGCATCAACTTACAAGGGTCAACAAAATATTGATTTTCCGCATACCCTTCAAACGCATGCCAACGTTCATTAGGAATAAAATTAAAGAAGCGCTGTTCAGAAGCAATTTGCGCCGTTGGGTACTCTTGCCATGGTTTTCCGTCGACAAATTCAGGCACAAAGGGTCTAAAATAATGGCAGTGGTTGATAATGGCTTTTCTAACCTCAATGCCAAGTCTTACGCACTCCATCCACATCATTTCCCCTGCATCCCCTTGATGCATACGCGCATTGACATCTAACGAGGCAAACAGCGGATAAAATGGACTGGTAGACGCGTGCATCATAAAAGCGTTATTCAGCTTTTTATGCGAGACAAAGCGCTCTTGCCCTTTAATATGGTTATCTTTTTTATGGATTTGCGACGCTTGCGAGAACCCTGCCAATTGTTTATGCACCGATTGAGTCACCATAATACCAGGATCATTTTCATTTAATTCAAGTAATAGTGGCGAACATTGGCGCATCATAGGGATAAATTGTTCGTAGCCAACCCACGCAGAATCGAACAAAATATACTCACATAAATGACCAATTTTATCGACAACCTGCCTTGCATTGTAAACCGTGCCGTCATAAGTACCGAGCTGGATCACCGCTAAGCGGAATGGACGTTCACGCGTATTTTTTTCAGGCATGACGTCATTAATCAATGAACGCAAGTAGTCCTCTTCAAAACAATGCGCATCGATTCCCCCGATAAAACCAAATGGGTTACGTGCCGTTTCAAGGTAAACCGGTGTTGCGCCCGCTTGGATCAGGGCGCCATGGTGGTTTGATTTATGATTATTGCGATCGAATAAAACCAAGTCTCCCGGTGTTAGCAAGGCATTTAACACGACTTTATTGGAAGAAGAGGTGCCGTTTAGTACAAAATAGGTTTTATCTGCATTAAATACGCGAGCCGCAAATTTCTGTGCTTCTTTCGCAGCCCCTTCATGGATCAGCAGGTCTCCCATCGCGACATCAGCATTACACAAGTCGGTACGAAACAGGTTTTCGCCATAAAATTGGTAAAACTGTTCGCCAGTTGGATGGCGGCGAAAAAATTGTCCACCTTGATGGCCCGGACAAGCAAAAGTGACATTATGCCCCGCAGCATAATCCATCATTCGCGCAAAAAATGGCGGTAATAGCTGTTCAAGATAGTGATTTGCCGCCGCAAATAATTGACGACTATTTTCACTACGCTCAGCCGGTGCAGGCGGCAAAATTCCCGTTAAATAAGGAGGATGAGGGATATCATCTGGAAGCTGTTTATCACTAATGATAAACAGCGGAATACTGAGTTTACTCTCTGCAACCCTTTTCCACAGCCCTTGATTGGCATCCAACTCGGATAGCACAACAGCAGCAATATTGTTTAACTGTGCATCGCGAATATCTACCCATTGGAATTCTCCCGTAAAGTAGATAGCGACCCCCTGGCTACATGCCACATTGATTTTTTTCATAACAGTCTGGCTCTTAGTTAGCTGAGGAAAAGAGGCCGACAATATACTTGATAGGAAATCAGATTGGAATTGCCATAAAGTGCGGGAATAATTCTAATTTTTCGGGAGGAGATAATATTTGATAACCTACTGTTTAATAGCATAAAAAATTTCTATGCCATTTTTAAGTTATCAGCATTAAACAAGGAGAAATGGGTGCGAAATTCATTAACCGACTAACATTAAGCCTATTAGCAGAATATTAGTCGGCCAATTTCTCTAAACTGGGAGCTTAGTTGTTTTTTTCCATATACAGTGTCTGTGTAGGATAAGCGAAGTCCGCACCATGCTGTTTGACGATGGCAATTATTTTTAAATAGACTTCTTGTTGTGCGGCTAACCATTCGGCCCACACGGTGGTTTTCGTAAAACAATACACCATAATATTCAGTGACGAATCCGCAAACTCATCAAAATAAACTAATAATGTTTGCCCAGTATCAATACTTGGCTCTTGTTGCAACATAGTCCGAATATCACTCACAATAGCGCCGATTTTATCGGCATCTTCATAGCGCAGACCTAATGACGTTTTGATTCGGCGGTTAGTCATACGCCCAGGGTTTTCAACGCTTATCGACGAAAAGAGTGAGTTAGGGATATACAAGGGTCGATGGTCAAAGGTGATAATTTTAGTAATTCGCCAACCAATCTCAACCACCGTACCTTCAATGTTTCTGTCGGGTGAGCTAACCCAATCGCCGATATTAAAAGGCCTATCAAAGTAAAGCATGATCCCTGAGAAGAAGTTACTCAGAATATCTTTACCGGCCATACCGATAGCAATGCCGCCAATCCCGCCGAAGGCCATCAACCCCGATAGGCTCATGCCGAAATGTTCGCCAAATAGTAAAACCATTACGACAAAAATGGTGGTTTTAAAGACTCGAGCGATAATACGTGCAGAGGTTGGATCACTTCCTCTTTTTATTTGCGTTTTTTCAAGTCTATTGACGAGCTGAAACAGCTTACGCACGAGAATGATCGCAATGATGGCAACAGTGATGAAATTAATCAGCGGCGTTGAAATAAAGGTTAAATTAAAATCCGTTGCCGCCATATCCAAATATTGAGCGGCAACCATCACCATACTACACAGCACAGCGGTCTGAATAACATGAATAAAAATACTTTTATTCTTATGCTTATGCCTACGTTTTTTACTTATCATCTCGAAAATAATAGCCACGGCTAAACACACCGCAACGATAGTAACGCCAATGGCATATTTTTCGAGTAATGAATCAATCATATCTCACCGCTCCAAGCTGCCCATTTTACTTTTTAATAAAACTTATATGTCTACTACGCTATTTTCGATAAACTCTTGATGGATCAAACGCAGCAATAAAAAAACCTCACTAAGATAGCAACTTTAAACGTGATTTTCTCAACAATTATCAACTGTTTTTTTAGACCATCTAATATGGATATAACGCATAATGTTTACCCCTGATCCCAAAGAAATTGATACTGTACTTCGATTAAATCTACAACAAAAATACCGCTATTTTGTCAGTAAAGTTGCCGATTGGGAGGAAGTTTGGGTGATTTTCTGCCAAGAGGAGCTTGTTACCATGCGAGATAATAATAAACGCTTATTATTACCTGTTTGGCCTGCTCAAGCCTATGCACAGCGTAATCTTAATGGTCAATGGGCCAAGTGTACGGCAACCAAGCTAACACTGACCCACTTTATGACAGAGATATTGCCAGATATGGATGGCGCAAATATGACAGTTGCCATGATGGTAGACAGTCAATGCCAAACTTATGTGATTGCCGAAGCGAAGTCGCTATTACAAGATTTAATTGAAGCGTGTAAGCACCGCAGCTCATCGATTTAGGCTGATAATTAGCCATAAGGAATAAAACTTTCTCACATGAGTCAGCCTTATGAGCTTATCAGCCTAATTGCCACTCTCGCTCTTAGCGATTCACGATTTAAGCTGCACGAATTCAGCAAATTCTTCAATACTTAGATAAGAGGATTGCGTTCCTTTACCTGTCACACTAAATGCAGAAAACATGACAGCCTTTTTCAAAGCTTCCGCGATATTGCCTGTATGCACATAATAATGAGAGAAACAGCCAATAAAAGCATCTCCTGCACCACTGGTATCCACCGCATTCACTTTAATGGCAGGGATCAACAACTCGTTATCGCGAGTCATCCAGAGTGCACCTTTATCACCCAACGTGACGATAAGATTTTTCAACCCTTTATCGAGCAAAGACTTGGCTGCACGGCGGATGTTTTCCATCGAATCAACAGGCATATTAGTGAGGATTTCAAGCTCAGTTTCATTCGGCACAAAGAAATCACAACGACAAGCAAAATCAAGATCTAACGTACGCTGTGCTGGTGCAGGATTCAGCAATACAGGAATGTTATGTTTGTTACCAAAAGCAATCGCGTGATAAACCGTTTCTAATTGAACCTCAAGCTGCAATACGATCAATTTGCATTTTTTCAAATCGTCAGCCGCACGCTCAATATCTTCAGGGGATAAAAACTTATTTGCTCCTTTCACAATGAGAATGCGATTAGCAGAATTCGGATTAACAAAAATCGGTGCTACACCGCTAGAAGTACATGGCACTTTTTCCACATAACGGGTGTTAATACCATAAGACTCAAGATTACGAATGGTGTTATCAGCAAAAATATCATCACCGACTTTTGTTAACATAATCACTTTTGAATTAAGTTTTGCCGCAGCAACCGCTTGATTGGCACCTTTACCACCACAGCCGATTTTAAATGCAGGCGCCTCCAAGGTCTCACCCTCTTTTGGCATCTGATCCGTATAAGTGATCAGATCGACCATATTTGAACCTATAACTGCTATATCCATAACGCCTCTCATGTTAAATAAATCACATTATGATACTATATTAACATTATCATGTTGCATAAATATCATTCGTGATTAAGATCGCGAATAACGAATGAGCAAGTGTCATATCCGCCACATTTTTTCATTCCTTATTATTGACTCTCTCTATTCTCAATAGGAAAAATTTACATGAAAAATATAGCACAATATATCGATCATACTCTGTTGGCCGCCAATGCAACCGTCAATGACATCAAACAGCTTTGTGCCGAAGCCGCAGAGCACCACTTTGCTTCTGTCTGCGTGAACACAGGTTATGTTCCTTTAGCCAGCGAATGTCTGAAAAACAGCGATGTTATGGTCTGTTGTGTGGTAGGCTTTCCGCTCGGTGCATGCTTAACTGAGGCCAAAGCATTTGAAGCCGCAGAAGCCGTACGCCGTGGTGCTAATGAAGTTGATATGGTGATTAACGTTGGTATGCTAAAAAGTGGTGACCTTGAGTTCGTTCGCCAAGATATTGCCGCCGTTTTAGCGGCTTGTGGTGAGGCAACTTTAAAAGTTATTTTGGAAACTTGCCTATTAACCGATGATGAAATCACCCAAGTTTGTGAAATTTGCCGCACATTAAACGTTGGTTTTGTGAAAACTTCAACAGGTTTCAGTACAATGGGCGCTACAGAGCACCATGTCGCGTTAATGCGTAAAGTCGTTGGTGATAAAATCGGCGTTAAAGCATCAGGTGGTGTGCGTGATCGCGAAACCGCAGAAAAAATGATCAAAGCCGGAGCTAATCGCGTTGGGGCAAGTGCCAGTGTAGCGATTGTTTCGGGAAACAGTGTAACCTCTAATGGCTACTAAATGTTGGGGCGCGGTTAGCCCGCGCCAATAAAGAAAGGATTGCTCGGTGATAGAAACGAAACAAAAAGAACGCCTTCGTCGTTTGAGTGAATGTATTAAACGCTCAGGAAGAATTCACCTTAAAGATGCCGCAAGAATACTTGAAGTCTCTGAAATGACGATCCGCCGTGATCTGAATGCCGAGACCGAAGGGCCTATTCCAATGTCTCTGCTTGGTGGTTATATCGTTTCTGTCACCCAACCTTCCTCACTGGCACAAAATGATCCTCAAGCCGACATCTTTACCCCCGATCAAACCGAAGAGCTACATATCCCCAATTTAGCGGCGAGTATGGTGTCAGAAGACGATGTGATCTTTTTCGATAATGGGATCGAAATGGCCACCTTAATCGCCTTGATCCCAGAAGAGATAAGCTTTACAGGGATTTGTTATTCACATAACGTTTTTTTGGCTCTAAGCCAGAAAAAAAATGCCACCGCATTACTCTGTGGGGGGGAATATCGCCCTAAAAGCGACTCATTTTATAACCCGACCCAACCTTCTCTCCTTGATTCGATTAACCCGAAAAAAGCCTTTATCTCGGCTGCCGGTATTCATAGTCACTATGGCGTCACATGCTATAACTTAGACGATTTAGCAATGAAGAAAAAAGCGATGGAAAAATCAATCCGCAAAATTTTGCTCGCCAAATACAACCTGTTTGATGAAGTCGCCACGGCCAATATGGGGGAACTTTCGCAATTTGATGTCATTATTACCAATCGGCAACTCGCTGATGAATATGAAACCTATTGCCGCAATGGGTTTGTGAAAGTCATTTACTGACAGCAGTGATACCCAATTTACTGCCTATTTTTTCGACACGCATGATAACGTGCCGAGTTCATCTATTAGCGAACAAGAGGCCATGCCATCGCTCTAAATTTTAATGGTTAAATAGTCGCTCGCTATCTCGGTATTAGGGAAAATGGCTTGGCACTCCGCCAGCAGCATCGGCATATCTTCAGCGCTATAACGACCACTGATATGCGTCGCAATAAAACGTTTCACACCCGCGTCTCGCGCTAACTGCGCCGCTTGCCCTGTGGTACTGTGCCCCCGATCATTGGCTTTTTCATGATACGCATTTTCCAGCGTCGTTTCATGCACCATAACATCGGCATTCTTTGCCAAGAAAAGAGCCTGTTCCGTTGGTTTGGTATCCCCAAAGATCGCAATGACTTTGCCAGGCTTTGGCTCACCTAAATAATCAGCACCATTAACACGGCGACCGTCGGCTAACATAATAGTTTCACCGGCCTTTAACGCTTGCATCCACGGGCCGCGTGGAATGTTATCTTGCGCTAATTTATCAACATCTAATGAACCTCGTTTAGGATGTTCTTCAATACGGTAACCATAGCATTCAACGCGATGGTCAAGCGGGTAGGCTGTCACGATTAACTCACCATCATCAAACAACTGCCCTGGCTCTATTTCGATCATTTCAAGAGGATAAGTCATATAAGAGCTGCTCAGGGTCAGTACTGTTTCGACATACTGTTTTAAACCTTTTGGACCATATAACGTTAATGGATCAGTTGATCCCCCCATTGAGCGGCTACATAACAGCCCCGGTAATCCAAAAATATGATCTCCATGTAGATGGGTAATAAAAATTTTTTCAATTCTTGGCGCCTTAAATACGCTATTTAAAATGCGATGTTGAGTTCCTTCACCACAATCAAACATCCAGTATGTTTTACGTATGCCTGTTAGGTTTAATAGCATACTGGTGACGTTACGCTCTTTGGTCGGCACACCGGCACTCGTTCCTAAAAAGGTTAACTCCATCTTTTCACACTCCATACTTAACTGTTTTTATTATTTTTATAATAAATAAACTTAATGTTTCTAATAGATTACTGAGTATCTTATCAATTTCGCCAAGCACTAAGCCTTTTTCACCTTATCCCAATCTAATCCAAAACGCGCCAAATACTTACGTAACCTATCTGCATCATTCGGCTGCTTTTTCTGCTGTCTTGAAACAGCAAACAGTACTCTACCCGCTTCTGAGAGACTTGATGAGCGACGGCATACATCTAATACTGTGGCTAATTGTTGCTGTTCAAATAGGTCAATTTCGCCAACTTCTGGCGGCAACGTGTCTTTTGCTTTTGTGACCCACTGTGATTGCAATCTCATGATCTCTTCATCAACGACCGCTTTTGTCACACGACCACGTTCAGCAAAGGTTGCCATGCGGCTGATTGATGCTCCGAGTTCACGGAAGTTACCCCGCCACAAAGCTTGCGCTGAACAGGCAAACGTTAAGTAAGCTTGGCGAGCTTCACTATCAAAGCGGATTTGGCTTTGTGCATCCTGACTAAATTTAGCCAACTCATAATCGATATTAGGCTCAATATCCTCACGTCTTTCCGCCAGCCCAGGTAAGGTGAAAGTCCACATATTGATACGTGCAAATAAATCTTCGCGAAATTTACCCTCTTCAACCCATTGCGCCAAATTACGATGTGTACCCGCTATCAATTGAAAGTCACTTTGCACTTCCTCATCGGAACCGTACGGAAAAAAACTTTTTTCTTCAATGGCTTTTAGTAGCATGGCTTGTTCGTCCAGCCCTAATTCAGCAATTTCATCTAAAAATAAGATACCACCGTCAGCCTCTTTAAGCAGGCCACGACGTGGGTTAATCGCGCCTGTAAACGCGCCTTTAATATGCCCAAATAGCGTTGACATCGCGTTATCACCGCGTAACGTGGCACAGTTAACCTCAACAAAGCGCCCTTTAATATGATGGCGACTTTCTCGCAATTGATAAATTCTGCGCGCCAAAAAGGATTTACCCGCCCCTGTAGGGCCATTTAATAAGATAGGCGCTTTTGAACGTAAAGCGACTCGTTCGATCCGCTCAATCATCGCGTTAAAATTCGCGTTACGAGTTGCGATACCTGATTTCAAAAAAGACACTTGAGCCTGTTGCTCTTTTTGAAAACGGCTCGTGATGTGCGTATAGCGACTGAGGTCGAGATCAATCACCGTATAGATACCCGCGGGATCTTTTTCTCTTCCCGCTTCTGTCGGTGAGGTTTGCAATAATTTAGCGGGTAAATAGTGTGCTTCTGTTAACAAGAACCAGCAGATTTGCACCACGTGAGTACCCGTCGTGATATGAACCAAATACTCTTCATTCTCAGTGTCAAAAGGGTAATTTGAAGAAAAATCCAGTAACGAGGTATAAACCTCTTCAAAATCCCACGGATCAGCAATATCCACCTCGCGTAATATGACCTCCGTCTGTGGTGAGACTTGCTCAATATCCTCTTTCACATGATGAGCCATATTATAATTATTTACCTGATGGATTAATTCAAAGCGATGAATATCCAGGTCAGGTTGCTGACATAGCCCAACTGAAGGGCGCCATTTCGTCCACCGATTCGTTCTTTTTCCACGTCGATCCAGTGCCGTACCTAATACGCCAATAACAACCTTACGCTTCTTATTCATTTTATATAAATTTATAAATCACGATAATTAAAGATAAAAAATAGCATAGGTTATTTTTTATCTGAATCATACCAGAATAATTCCAAAAAAATTAAGTTATTACATATCAATAAGATAAATATTTTTTTGTTATTTTAAACAAAGTTGGCACGCTTATCGCAATATTAAAATCATCCACTGCCGGATATTGTCAGAACTTCGGTTCTACCGGTGCAGACATGGTGGCGAAATGATGTCACTACATGGTCTGTATTCCGCCGTCAGTAAGATAATAACTTAATGATAGTTAATCTGTTCCTTCCAGAACAAAAAACTTGATATAACAACGGGTTATAAAAATTAGGCAACACACCACCCTCCGAGATCTTTATCGGGTCATGGGCAGAACCTTAGACAGCCAGTTTGACGGCACTCTAACTTTCCCCCCATCACTCCATACTTTTCTTCGATGGTGGCTCATAATAATAAAGGAATAAATAATGAAAAAAATAATTGTGGCACAAGGACAAATTGCGCTGACCGAGAAAAACGGTAATTTTCAGCATCTTTTGCTAGCAGGTGAACACCGTATCAATGATTGGTTTAATAAACTCACCGTTAGCCTGTTCACACTTAATCATGAACCTATTGATGCAAAGTTGGCTGATCATTTGCGCCAATATCACCCTGATTGGGTGGAAGCGCATTGTATAGATATTAATTTATCGGATAACGAGATCGCTTTTTTATATCTTCATAATAATTTGACTGAAATTTTAGCGCCGGCAACGCGACGCCTGTATTGGAAAATTGCAGAAACATTACGTGTAGAAATTCAACAAACTGGTGATATTGCTATCCCACAAACATTAGTCAACCGCCTAAATAGCAAAAAATGGATTAAGGGTCGAGATATCAGCTTAGTGGTCCAAGTTCCAGCGTGGCATGTTGGGGTATTAAAGGTTGATGGTGAAGTCAAAACATTATTGCAACCCGGAAATTATGGTTACTGGTGTATTGAACACCAGCCTCAGGTAGACGTTATTGATACCCGTTTACTGGCGATTGAGGTCAGTGGTCAAGAGATCCTAACCAAAGACAAAGTGACATTGCGTATCAATTTGTCAGCCAACTGGCGCTACCGTGATATTTTGTTGGCCTTCTCAAAGTTGAGCCAACCCGTCGATTATCTCTACCGTGAGCTACAGTTTGCCTTACGAGAAATTATCGGCACACGCTCATTAGATGAGTTACTGGAAAACAAGCAACTCATTGATGAATTGATGCTAGAACAAATTACCCAATGTGTCGCTGAATTTGGCTTGGATGTCGATAGCATTGGCGTAAAAGACATTATTTTGCCGGGTGATATGCGAACTATTTTGTCGCAAGTGGTAGAAGCGGAAAAGGCCGCCCAAGCAAACGTGATCCGCCGTCGAGAAGAAACCGCGGCAACACGCTCATTATTAAACACGGCAAAAGTCATGGAAAACAACCCCATTGCTTTACGTTTAAAAGAGCTGGAAACACTAGAAAGCATTGCGCATCGAATCGACCAAATATCCGTTTATGGTGGATTGGATCAAGTATTAAACGGACTGGTAAAAATTAAGGAATAAAGAATGAACAATAACGCTGTTAACGAACTTATTTTGGAAAATAGCGCACCTGTAAAAATGTGGACTAACGGTGTACCGGTTGATCCTAAAGCCGTAGTACAACTGCAAAACACCGCTAAAATGCCTTTTATTTTTAAACACTTAGCAGTAATGCCTGATGTACATGTCGGTAAAGGTTCCACTATTGGTAGTGTGATCCCAACCAAAGGCGCCATTATTCCGGCTGCCGTTGGCGTTGATATCGGTTGTGGGATGATAGCAGTGCGAACTTCACTAACCGCCTCTGATTTACCGGATAGCCTGCAAAATATCCGTTTTGCAATTGAAGCGGCTGTTCCACATGGACGTACAACTCAACGCCATGGTCGTGATAAAGGAGCCTGGCATCGAGCACCCGAAATTGTTGATCAGCATTGGGCGCATTTAGATGAAGAATTTAAACGTATTTGTGATAAATACCCAAAACTGCGTGGAACAAACCACTACAACCATTTAGGAACATTAGGAACAGGTAACCACTTTATTGAACTGTGTTTAGATGAACAAGATCGTGTATGGGTGATGCTACATAGTGGTTCTCGCGGTGTCGGTAACGCGATTGGTAACTTATTTATTTCATTAGCACATAAAGATATGCAACAGCATATTGCCAATCTGCCTGATCGCGATTTGGCGTACTTTGAAGAAGGGAGCCAACACTTTAATGATTACATGGAAGCCGTAGGTTGGGCACAAGATTTCGCTCGCCATAACCGTGAAGTCATGATGCACCGAGTACTAGAAGCACTATCAAAAACGATCACGAAGCCATTCACCACACAACAAGAAGCGGTGAATTGCCACCATAATTATGTACAAAAAGAGCACCATTTTGGTGAAGAGATACTGGTAACCCGTAAAGGTGCCGTATCTGCGAGAAAAGGGCAAATGGGGATCATTCCCGGCTCTATGGGGGCTAAAAGCTTTATCGTACGCGGTTTAGGGAATGAAGAAAGTTTCTGCTCTTGCAGCCATGGTGCAGGCCGTGTGATGAGTCGAACAGAAGCGAAAAAGCGCTATTCTGTGGCAGATCAAAAACTAGCAACAGCCCATGTAGAGTGTCGAAAAGATAGTGACGTCATTGATGAGATCCCAATGGCATACAAAGATATTGATGCCGTGATGGCCGCACAATCGTCATTAGTAGAAATCGTACATACACTGCGTCAGGTCGTGTGTGTGAAAGGATAGGAGAATGGCATGGAGAGTGAAAGCATAACGCCATTAATGCGAGAGCGCATACAAAAAACATTAGCTGAAATAGAAACAGCCCATCGGGTAAAAATCCTGTTTGCGTGCGAGTCTGGAAGCCGCGGTTGGGGTCTTGCTTCTTGTGATAGCGATTATGATGTGAGGTTTATTTATGTTCATCAATTAGATTGGTATTTAACACTCGATAGAAAACGCGATGTGATTGAAAAACCCATTGATAATGAACTGGATGTTTCCGGTTGGGAATTATCAAAAGCTTTAAAATTGATGCGTAATTCTAACCCTGCGTTAATTGAATGGCTGCATTCGCCAATTGTTTACCACAAGGATGCGTCATTTATTCAACAATTTGAATTATTAGCGTCAAAATTCTATTCACCGCTAAAGGCGCGTTATCACTATTTATCCATAGCAAAACGTAACTTGCGGGAAGATTTTAAAGGGGAAACAGTACGCCTAAAAAAATATTTTTATATCTTAAGGGCAATACTGGCGTTGCGTTGGATTGAACACTCAAAAATCATGCCACCAATGGCTTTTTCACAATTGGTCAGTGCAACAGTCACCGATCACGCCGTTTTGGCGGAAATCAATGAACTGTTAGTGATCAAACAAAATGTAGATGAAAGCGAATATGGTTCACGGCGCCCTGCTATCGACAGGTTGATTATTGAGACGATTGAAAAATCAGAAAAACTCAATCTTCCAGAGCCTTATTGCCGTGATAGCGCTTTATTAGATAAGTTTTTGCAAAAAGCTATCTTAGCAAACGATAGATAGCCACCATCAATCCAGTCATTTTTAATTAGCGGTGAGGCCATTCTCGCCGCTATTTTTTATTCTCGCCTTAAGCACCAATGTTATAATACGATTTCCAGCCAACGCACAGAGTAACCAATGACCCGCACTCAACGTTTATTGACTTTATTACAGATATTAAAAGAAAGTCGCTATCCCATTACGGCAGAGTCTCTCGCGTCACAATTGCACATCAGTATTCGGTCTGTTTACCGTGATATTGATGAACTACGCTGCCAAGGTGCCGAAATTACAGGTGAAGCAGGTATCGGCTATCAGCTAAAATCCGGTTTGTTACTTCCCCCTTTAATGTTCGATGACAACGAACTCGAAGCGCTGATCTTAGGTTTACGCTGGGTACAAAGTAATGCCGATGAAGAGCTGAAATTATCCGCCATGCGCGCAATCAATAAAATCAATGCGGTTGTCAAACAGGGGTCACAAAACCTTATCAACCAAACAACATTATTTGCACCTAGCACACAAATTGCACCGATTAATAATGTGATTGCGAAAAACCTAAGACTGAGTTTACGAAAAGAAATAAAAGCTAAAATTGACTATCAAGATGAAAGTGGGAAATTTAGCAGTAGAGTTATCTGGCCAATCGCAATTGGCTATATGAAAGATACCCAAGTCTTAGCCGCTTGGTGCGAACTCAGAGAAAGTTATCGCCATTTTCGCTTAGATCGGATCCAATCCTATATTGCTCTGGAGGATAAATTACCCTATCCCAAACATTATTTATTTGAGCAATGGCGAAAAGAGACTTTATGTGTGACTACTGACAGAATCTGACACACCGCTACCTTATGATAGCGACTCAACTTAATCATAAGGAAAAGGCGATGAGCTCACTTACCCTATATACAAATTCGATGTCACGCGGCAATACGGTCGACCTGCTATTTAAACTGTTAGATGTACCTTATCAGCGAATTGAGCTTGAATATGGCGAGCAAATGCATACTGCCGAATATCTTGCTATTAATCCGATGGGAAAAGTTCCCGCTTTAGTCGATGGTGAACATATTATCACTGAAACTGCAGCTATCTGTGTCTATTTAGCCGATAAATTTATAGAAAAAGGGTTAGCGCCGGCGTTTAATTCCCCACAACGAGCAGCCTATTATCGCTGGTTCTTTTTTACCGCAGGCCCTATTGAAGCGGCATTTACAACGCATGCAATGGGCTTACAGTTAGATGAAGCACAGCAAAAAATGTCAGGTTTTGGCTCATTTAAACGCGTTATGGATTGCCTAGAAACAGGACTTAGTAACGCTGCACCTTATATTTGCGGCCAACAACTAACCGCAATCGATGTGTATGTCGGGGCTTTTCTTCTATTTATGGAAAAGATAAATTTTATCGAAAACTCCGCGGTCATTAATCATTATCTCGACACATTAAAATCTCATCCAAAGTTCGCCAAAAGCATTGCATCATAAGCTTTTAAGGATACAGGCCACCATTTATGATGGCCTGATATTCATCGTATTGAGCCTTAACGCCACGTTGCACTCTTCATAACAGAAAAGCGCCCTGCTCCCATTAACGCAAGTGCAATTGATCCCACAAAGAAATAAACAATACTTTCAATTGCCCATGCCCCCGTTTTATCCAATAAAAACGTTTTATCAAGCCCTACCATTAACCAAGCAATAAACATGGTAAAAGCGACAAGCAGCGCGGCTGGCCGAGTGAGTATCCCTAATATAATGAAAATCGGTGCGACAACTTCCCCCAAAATAGTTCCATAAGCAATAAATTCGGGTAAACCATATGCAGCAAGCATAGCTTTAATGCCACTAGCGCCTGTTAACAATTTACTCATGCCATGGAATAACATTAATCCGCCAATAGTAATACGTAATAACAATTTTCCAGCATCGTCATGTGCCAATAACCGATTTACTGTGCCTATCATTGTGTGCTTCTCCAAGAAAAATATACTGCAACCTATGACGCGTTTACGACCAATACAATAAGAGTGACTTTTATTTATTATTGTTATAGCAGCATTGTAGTTATTTAATAGCTTTTACTCTTACTTTGGTGACACCAATAGCATTTATTCATAAAACTAAGGTATGAACTAAAAAATAAAAGGTCAATCAACAACAATTAAGTCAAGTTTAAAAAAAACAAAAAATACTAAATAAGAGCATTCTAAAAAGAGCGTTAATGAATTAAGATAATTGATGTTCAAAATAATTGTTATTTATTTAAGATTTCAATCAAAAATAAAGAATATAACAATATATTTATATCATCAATATAAAATAATAATGATATAAATTCATTGCTATTTTGTTACTAACATGTAATTTTGTCATATCAAAGAATGTGCGGTTAATGAATTCAAGCAAAATAGCATCTCATTAATACGAGGCATAAAAATGAAACCTGAAACTAACGCCCATCATTCATATAACTCTTATATACATCAGCTAAAAATATCCGAGATCATGAGTTATTTACAGTCACTGGATATTCCTTTTTCATATAGATCAAAAATTTTATATAATAAATTTAAATTACTAAAATTAACAGAAGTTGCCCCCATACAAGCTTATAACGAGTTTCTACGTTTAATTGCTCATGAAACAAAAGATCAGCATTGGTGTGCGAAAGCGGGTATCGCAGCACCCTATCATAGTTACTCACCGATCAGTGAAATTTTTATGTCGGCAAAAACATTACATGCCGCTTTAATCGAACTCAACCAATATACCGATCTATTTCAAGGCAAAACACACACTAATATTTTCATAGAAAACAAAAAGGTTTTAATCAATTATGAAGTGAGTATATTTAAGCCTGAATACTATAAGTTTGACATTGAGTACAGTTTATTTAGGTTAGTGAGTCAAATAAGAGAGCGACTTGGTAAAGATTGGATACCTGATACATTTTATTTCCAATATGCATTAAGTCGAAAAGATAAAGATAATTTGAAAAAAATCATTCCAACTCACTATGAAGACAATGCTAAATTCAATGGTATTTCATTTGATGAAGAGTGGCTAAATGCTGGTATTAATAAAAAAGAGCATGATGAAACGTTCATTTTTTTCTTAAAAAATCATCTAAATAAACTTAAACACTCAAGTTGTATGCCCGAATCCATGAGTATGAAAGTGCAAGATATTATGTACCAACATATTTTATCACAAAAAGACATTTCATTATCTTGGGTAGCGGCAAAGCTGTATATCTCACCAAGGACATTACAACGTAAATTAGCAAAAGAAAATATTAATTATTCAGATATTCTGGATAAAATTCGCTGTGATATTTCTATCGATAAACTCGTTGAAGAGAAGATTAGAATAGATAGCCTAGCTGAACTACTAGGCTATACGGACAGCGCCGCTTTTTCAAAAGCATTTAAACGCTGGACTGGCTCACCGCCACTTCAATACATCAAAAAACAGGGCTATCATAAAGCGTGAAAATTGTGCTCTTCAAGCCGTTTATTAATCCGCTTCATATAGGCTCCAATAGGGATGCTAAACCATTGCTCATCCGTATAGCCAACGGCAAACCCGGTGTTGCGCATTGACTTTAAGTCTAAGAGCAAAATAATCGCGACATCGACCGCTAACTCTCTAAAACCAAGTAAATACACATCATCTTTAATTTTTAGGTAAGTTGCTTGGTCACAATCACATTCACCATGTCTTACCCCTCCATAAATATGATACGCATACCATTGGCTATTAATATAAATATGTTCAACGGCGGTACTTTCACTGTATTCATTCAGAATATGTAAGCCAATAAGATCTCGTGTTTCTGCGGGGAGAAGCGTATTATCGTTATCACCAATAATCTTTCCAACATGATAATGCTGTTCGAATCTCGGCGTCGTTTTCTTACTTGGCTGGTATTGAGAGCTAAACAGGACAACATGGCTATTATTGAGGTCTAGTACTAAAATTGAGTGAGCAAAATCAATGCTCCCTTTTGATAATTCAATTAAAAATACTTTATCCGCAACTTCGGTCATATCGCTGACTTTTCTTTTTTTCTTATCAAAATAAGAGCTTAAAAAAACACTATTCGTTATAATATGGTCATGTTCATCAATACGAAAATAAAAACTTTCATTGTTTAAATAAAGATTAAATTCAATATTAATAATGTCATAACTTCTCTTTATTCGATTCTTTTTTAACTCATTCGTAAACATATCAAATGATGTATCAGAAATTATTTGCTCTGTCATGTTATCACCTGTGATATAAATTAAAATGAATGAATGCTTATTTCTAAAAATGACTTGTTATTCATGAGTTTTTTGACTGGCAATGTCTCTACAATATAATTTTCCACATGGGCGCTTGTTAACTTCGTCATTAGCTCATCATGTATAATATCAATATAAGCCTCACTACTATTTTTACTCTTAACATATTTTATTGTGACTCTAATACTGGATGAAAAATTATTTTCCAATATATTATCTATATGTTTTTTTGCATGTATAAAGCTATCATATAAATCTAGGTTAAGTTGAAAGCAAGCATAGTGAATAGGTGCAGCCAACTGTGATAATGGGCTTTTTACAAAACCGTCTATTTCTATTAAAAATTCATCAACGGCCATCCCATCACAATAGGTGACATTGAGTTCACAATTAATAGCTTGAATATTTCCAGTATATTTAGCAATCTCGTCTTTTATCAGATCTATTACTGGCTGATATGCGACATCACTACGAAGATAAACATTTAATAAAATAAGATCATCCATTGAGTAATCTAACTCAATTATTGAACGATTAATTTTATCAAAAATCACCGCAACTTGCTCTTCAAGGGTATCATTGATGTAATAAGCATGGCTATTATCATCGGAAACAATCAAAGCTTCCGTGCCTGTAATATAAAGTAGCTCCTCATAAATTAAAGAGCGGCTAACGTCCATTTCCATATTATAGAAAGGTAAGCATTGAACCGCCTTGTTATGACGAGGAAAAATAAACTCAATGGCTACCAGAGCATTATCATTGCTAAAATTCGGAAGCCGAATAATTGTTCCAACAGGCTTTTTATTACCGTAGCCTTGTGCTATTTCGTGGCTAACTTTATGAAATTGATTAATCGCATAGATGGGATCAACTTTATCACTTTTAATCGCTATTGTATGTTTTAGCATATCCGCATAACTAATCCCCATTTTTATTAATGCATTATTTACTTCAGAGATAATTATTGCTAATTGAGTATCAAAATCGCCTCCCGAAAAAGAAGAGTGCCACCCAACAATGACATTATCATTGGTTTTTAATATATTCATTATGTCTCACCCAATTAATAGATCAATTTAATGTGTAACGCTTGCTCTAATAGAATATTGTTACAAACCCAATTTAATCGCTTGGTGATTTATTAAATTTTCTTGTAACTCTTTGAGTGCTTGAGGAATCGTTTGTTGTTGGATAAAAGAAATAAAAGGGTCGACAACCTGAGTATTTATGCCACTTAACCCTTCTAGTAGTGCTAATGCACAAAAGGGAACATAATGCTCAGAATAGCCTCCTTCATGTATGACAACCACTTTTCCATGGCAAACGTCCTGAGCGACCGCGACAATACTTTCTATCATTTCTCGATAACTCTGGCTATGGAGTTGCATATGTCCTAGAGGATCAAAGGTACTTGCATCATAACCACTGCCAATAATAATGAGATCCGGTTTGTAGGTCCTAAGAGCAGGGATTGCTATTGTTCTTAATGCATATAAATATTCATCATGGCCACATCCCGGTAATAACGGAATATTAATATTGAATCCTAAACCTTCTCGGTTACCTTGTTCTTCGATACCTCCTGAGTTAATTGGGAAGCAGTTATCTTGATGCATAGAGATGGTAAGCACTTTATTATCGTTATAAAAAATAGCTTGAGTTCCATTTCCATGATGAACATCCCAATCCAATATAGCGACTTTTTTTGCCCCTAAATTCTCAAGGGCATATTTAGCGGCAATACTGCTGTTCGCTAAATAGGTCGCCCCCATCGCTTTATCTGGCAAAGCATGATGGCCTGCTGGCACACATACGGCATAAGCCCTATTTAAAGAACCGTCCATCACTTGATGAACAGCGGCTTTTGCTTGGCCTGCGGATAATAGCGCTATTTGATACCCCCCCGGTCCAAATGGTGCCTGTAAACCTAATTCCCCCCCTTCATTTTTACTCAGTTCAATAAAATCATTCAAATACTCTTGGGTATGAACACGCGCCGCATCATTATAAGTAATGGGGGGTGCACTGTATGAAAATAAAAATTCATTCATACCACTCACATCAATTAAGGATTTAAAACGACGTACGCAACTTGCAGAGCTAGCCCCAAATTCATTATTCGCGAAAGGTTGCATCCAATTCATTTGATTATAAGCTAGCGGTGATGATTTATAACTCCGCCCCCATAAACAATATTCATGATAAAAAAGACCAGTTTTAATCGTGGAGTCTTTCATGCTGCAAAACATATTATTCCCCTAAGTAGATAATCTGGTGTAGCTTCAATAATCGCGAGCACATCTGGTATTCCATTACCGTTGATACACAACTTTTCCATTACAAATGGTCATAATGACATTGGTTTTCCCTATTTGCTCAGCCGGAATAGTAAATAGGTCATGACTTAATATTTGTAAGTCAGCCAATTTCCCTACTTCTATCGAACCTCTTTCATGTTCAAGATGTTCCTGAATGGCACCATTAATGGTGTACATGCGAATGGCATCCTCAATCTTACAACCTAGGTCAGATTGATAAATTTGATTGTTTTTAGCTTTTCTAGTCAGCGTAAATTCAAGTCCTTTTAACCAATTAAATGGGAAGCAACAGGCATCAGAGCCAGCAGCAACCACAACGCCTTCATTAATATAAGACTGCCAGTCAAATAACTTAGCGTTGTACTCATCGGGTATAATCTGCTTAATATCATTGATCATGCTATAGCCTGCGATTGGTTGGCAGGATAGCAAAATATTATTTTTTGCCATTGTTTTCGCATTCTCAATCGTGAGATCATCACCATGAATAATAAAATGGCGTAAGTCTTTATTTGGCATGATCTTTTCTGCATAAGAAAAGGCATCTATTGCTGCATCAATCGTTGTTCCACCAATTGCATGAATACCAACCTGCCAACCTAAGCGGTGTAATTCAACAATGGTTTTATTAAGTTCGGCAATTTGTTCTTCAACACTATGACCAGCAAAGGTTAGCTCTCCTTGATAACCATTGCATGATCTTCGAATACAAGGTGAACTATCACCAAATAACTTTATCGTATCGACTTTTAACCATGATTTATCGGTATGAAGTGGATATGAAAACGCTTCGGCACCAGAAATAATATTTTTAAAACTGTGCACACCTTCTTTTGCCGCAAATAAATTAACACTAACCCGAGTTAATAACTTATTTTCATCATAAAGCGCCTTATAGAGCTTTATGACTCTGCTACTCCAAGCACCATGAAATAGATTATCGCCTCCTGGCCCTAAAATATCGGTGTAACTTGTGATGCCATTTTGCAGTAAATGATATTGGATAAGTAAAATATAGTTTTTAAGTTCTTCATCAGATAGCTGAGGTAAATATTTCCCGACAAGGTTCATGGCTCCCCATTCAGAAATAATACCGTTAGGCTCACCTTGCTGATCAATACCTATCCGTCCGACCTCTTTCGGTAGCTCTATGGATTTAGAATTTAACCCTGATAATTCTATAACCTCCTGATTAACAATTAGGTTATGTAAACTAAAATCGCTAAAGCTTGCTAATTTCCCATTCGTTTTTTGGGATAAGTAAGCTTGGTTAACCGCGATTTTTTCGTCGTTATCATCAAGGAGTTCAAAGGGGCATCCAATGCCGTAGATCCAGTCCCTGTTTTTTTTAGCGGTTAAATGAGTCTCCAACTGACTTTCAAACTCATTTTTTAATTTACTCTCAAACAAATTTAGGAAATCACCAGAAATCAGCATGCCCGTGTGTGTCGCATGGATATGCGCATCATGTGCAGCAGGTAACACAAGCTTATTTTTTGCATCAATTATCTGAGTATGAAAACCTATTTTTTTAAAAATATCATCATTATCACCAACAGCAATAATTCTCTCTTTTGCAATCGCTATCGCCTCATAGAAAGAGAAGTTTTTATCTACCGTTGCAACCTTGGCATTAATAATGACTAAATCAGCATCTTGACTCATTATAAACACCTTATGTTGGAATATAATTTAATGGGTAATTTAATGAGTTAAGAGAAATAATATTTGCACCGGCTGGAATATTAATCATTTTATTCACTTCAGACAGATTTCCCCAGCCTTTCCCTGTTGTCGTCTTATTCTCCAAGTCATAAACAAAAACAAAGGATAGGTCGATTAATAGCTCTCGCCAAGTCACCACATAAGTAGAATCGTCAAACTTATAATAACTCACTTGATCGCATCCCCCATCACCTTTTCTGATACCATTAATGACGTTATAGCAATACCAATGTGAATTGATATAAATATGCTCATACACTGTCGGTGGTAAATTCGAATAACAATATAACGCCCGACTGCCAATCAAATCACTCGTAATAAAAGGATACCGGCATTCATTAACTTTATGGTTTCCAGTCAGTATTATTGCTGGTGTAAAATATTGCTGATAATTAGACGCTAACTTTAATGGTATTGGCTTGCTGTGATCAGGCAAACTTTTAGGCTGATATTGTGTAAGAATAAATAGCGCTTTATTTGTGGTAAAATCGAGTGCAATAGATAGCGTAATTTCCGTATGCTCTGGAAATAAAAGATCCACAAAAAACAGATTATTTCTCACCTCAACCGCTTCATAATTTGCCTCTTTCGGGATAAAAATACCTTGTTGGTGATAACCTTCTATCGTGCAGCTCTTTTGATCGAAAAAGATCTCAATCACTGCGTTTTCTGTTTTAAATTCTATCCCTGTCAGGCTAATTTTTTTGCTTTGAGGTAAACGATTATGGGCCAACTCCCCATAACTCACTTCAGATTTCAGTTTGGCGTATTCTGTAAATGTTTCATTCACCATTTCTTCCGAGAGGTGCCATAATTTTTGACCAAAAGCGACATCCAGTACCCATGGAATAACCCCCGTTCCCTGCCGCGTATCCTCATTAATTTGAGAATAACTGCAATGTTCTAAAAAAATCCCCCCTTTATCCGCGAATTCAGGGTGACACAATGCCATAATCTGTGTTGCAACACCGGCTGATAATGATTTTACAGGTACTTTATTGGTGTCCTGTTTCTCTGCTAACTCTTTAAAATCATCGTGCTGCAAATGCAGATGTAGGTTTGTATCAAGAACAATGCCGGGAGCTACCGCAAAAGCTCGAATATTATAATCTTTCCAGCGCCTATCAAACTCAAATGCAAATAATACATTTGCTGATTTAGATTGCCCGTACGCAGTCCAACGGCTGTATGGTCGATGATTGAAATTTGGATCATCTAAATCGACATTACTTAAGCGATGCGCCCCCGATGTCATCATAACAACCCTTGCACCTTTTAATAAGCAAGGTGTCAGTTTGTTAATTAATAGAAAATGCCCTAAATGATTAATGCCAAACTGCTGTTCAAATCCATCGACGGTTAATTTAAAATCAGTGGCCATTACCCCGGCATTAGCCAATATCCCATCAAGTTTCACATCTTCTAGAATAATTTGCTTTACGAAACGCCGAATATCATTTAACGATGACAAATCAAGCAATTTAATTTCAAATAAAGCATCATCAAATTGTGAAGAAAGCTCCGTATAAAGTTGTTGTTTTTTTTCCTCTGTCCTGACGGTAAGAACAACATATCCTTCATGGCTTAATATTGCCTTAGCAGACTCTTTGCCTAATCCAATATTAGCACCTGTGATTAAATACTTTTTATTCTTCAACGATATTCCGTCTAGTACTTCATTCCACGTAGTATGCACATGATAATGATTTAAATTTTTTGTCATTATTAAGCCTTATCTTTATTATTTTTAAAAATTATTTTCATAATGATTACCATGGAGGCAACAAGTAATAATAAATTGAATAAAAACATTGCAGAAAAACTAACACGCTCAATTAACATTCCGCTAAACATCGGCCCTAATGCGATACCCAGCCCCAATGTAAGTGATGTAAGGTTCATAACATTTCCATCGACTTCATATTCAGCAGCAATACTCATCGTAAATGGTAATATTAGTGTCCATATATATTTAAAAGCGTAACAACTGATAATCACAAGCATGATGCTAGTATTTAAGTACATTGCTAGCACAGATGCGATTAAAAATATAAAGCAAGTAACAAAAACTAAATTTACTTTTTTACTAAATAAAATTGAAGTTCCCGCGCCCAATATACCGACCATACTTGCCGAACCTAAAATGTTATACACGACTGAAAGATCGACTTGTAACGCGCTAAGATAACCTCCAATAAATGTCCAAACACCAGCAACCACGACATTAAATAAGAAGATACCTGCTAAGCATAGATACATCTCATTTTTTACTGTACGATTTTTTACCGCTCCTTGGGCTTGTTCTTTAAAAATATTTTCCTCTTTCATTCGCCAAATAGCATCTATACCTTTAGTTAGCGGTAAAACACAAACTAACAGTATGGACACGAAAACATAAACTGAAAATATGCCATAACTTTCAAGGAATAGCGGTAAAATAAACAGCCCTAAACTCCCTAATATAATTTGGCTAAATAGGGAGATACTGAACGCTCGATACGAGTTTGGCAATAACGCCATACACGAATTGGTTATGATAAAAATAGTCGATCCTGATATTGCAGAGAGGATTCTGATAGCAATATAAAGATTAAAATGATCTTTAATTAAAAAACCTGAGATAATGTTTAATACCGCGGTAAGTAGGATCATAGCCACATAAATATGATACCAGTTTATCTTTGTTTTTAACCAAAAGAAGGCAATAACGTTTGCTAACATCCCGGTTAAAATTTCTATCATATAGATAAAACCTACTTTTTCTGGCGAAAAACCAAGTTCCTTATCCATTTGAATAGTAATTAATGGTGCCCACAAGAACATCATCGGAATAAATATTCCACCTATAATAGGTGAAAGATAAACTCGCCATGTTGATAACTGCATTTTTTGAGACTTCATAGATCCGACTGATTCACTCATATCAAACCCTCTTATTTTCCATTTTTCATAATATAAATATAAATTTAAAAAACTTTTAATAGCTAAAGGTGACATTTTTTTGTTTTTATACGTCACATAATAAAATACTGGATAATGCATTAAAGGTTTTCACTTTTAAAAACAGCATTTAGAAATCCAGCGCCGCAATTTAATCCAAAAAAAACAAGATCACTCAGTATAAAAACCCAACCTTATATAATATCTCGATATCAACAGCTACCATGGTCCCTATTGGCAAATGACATTCTCTTAAATTCATAAAACCCTACTTTTCAGATTGCTTAATATTAATCACAAAATATAAATGTTATTGGCTTAGTGTTTTATTTATCACTTTGCCCTTCATTATTTATAAAAAATAAAAATCAATTAATTAATTCAATCAATATTGAGGAATAAAGAATGGCTAATTCCATGATTAAGCATACTAAAAAACCATTAGCATTAGAGATATTTTCTATATTAACCGCAAGTTGTTATATTCCTAAAATCAATGCTCAACCATTTTTTGATGATGCAACATTAAAAGGTGGTATCTATTATTGGCAAAGGGATAGATCAAGAAAAGAATTAACACCCGGCAGTGATAAATATGGTCAATATACAGATAATCTTAAACACTCATCATTAAATATAGCTCTCGACTTTTCTTCTGGTTATATTCAAGATTTTATTGGCTTTGATTTTGCCGGGTATACTGCTGTCGAATTATCAAACGGCGGCCCTGCCGCACCGAATGAAATTGGCTTTAGTGATGCCAAAAATGTTTGGGATGAGAAAGGTACAGGCGACCGCAATGGGTTTACCTTCACGACCGCTGCAACAAAATTAAAATTAGGGCCATTTTGGGGTAAAGCAGGCTATATACAACCAAGTGGTCAAACTTTGTTAGCCACCAACTGGAGCTTTTTACCCGGTACTTACCGTGGTGCCGAAGTGGGGGCTGAATTTGATACCGAGGACAGTGGGAAATTTAATATTTCCTATATGTGGACGGATCAATATAAAGCGCCATGGTATCGTGAAATGTATGAATTCCGCGAAGCCGACTCAACAACCACGATTGATTATTTACACTCACTGGGTGTGAAATATGATGCCAAAAACAAGCTGGTGCTAGAGGGTGCAGTTGGTCAAGCTGAAGGTTATATGGATCAATATCTTGCCAAGATCTCTTACGCATTCCCGCTCGCTGGTCGTGATTTAAGAGTATCGTATCAATTCTACGGCGCACAAGATAAAGATAATAGTGGTGGTGTTAATGATGTCTATGATGGATTAGCTTGGTTACAGGCGTTCACTTTAGGCTATACCTACGATGCTTTAGACTTCCAAGTTGAAGGAACGATGGTGCACTCTCCTGGTCAACAAGGTTACTTTTTACAGCGCATGACCTCGGCTTACGGCACTTCAAATGGTCGTATAGATGTTTGGTGGGATGCCCGTTCAGATTTCAACTCCGACAATGAAAAAGCGCTATTTGCTGGTGTGACCTATGATTTATCCAGTTGGGATCTCGCGGGTTGGAAAATCGGCACCTCTTATGTTTATGCTTGGGATGCAAAACCGAGTAATAATCCAATTTATGACCAAAGCCAACGCGTCAGAGAAAGTGCATGGAATTTTGATATTCTCTACACCATTCAAACTGGTAAAGCTAAGGATACTACCTTTAAATTACATTACACTCGTTTTGATAACCACAGCGATATCCCAAGCTGGGGTGGAGGATTTAATAACATTTTCCAAGATGAAAAAGATATCAAATTTATTGTGACTGCCCCATTTACGATTTTTTAATTAACACAATAATTTATTAAATTTATTTTTCTTGGATGCTTAGGTTTTTTAATAGCAAATGATCGTTATCTTTTCATTTATGCCGGTCATAATTATGACCGGTATTTCACTCATAACTACGGATAGCCCCTATCCATTATCGCTAAAAATGGCAATAGAAAACAAACAAGGCTAGCCAAGCTGCCAAAAATAGAAATGATATTTCCATCTGAGTTAATGCGAGCCATTATGCGAAATATCCCTCTAAATCGCGTCGATAGCATAAAACGCGATGTGTGGGTGCATTCTCGACCATGTTTAAAAAATGGTTGGGCAAAACACCTTCAAATTTTATTCAGCGTATTCATCAATAACAGAGGATGGGTTGAGCCGCCATTTTCCTCCTAATGCAATAAATGAAGCCAGCGAGATGATTATCTAACAAAAACAGACCAAGGCACGCTTCCCAAACCTGTTTCAAGATAACTGGCTCTTACGGCTCAACCGAATAGCTTATTGTCAGCAAGACAAGTTAATCATAAGTCGCAATCAACCACGCTGATCCTCGATAATCCCCCGCAGCTGCATTTTGCCCTTGAATGCGACTGGTAATGCTGATGGTATCGAGTTGATGGATCTCAAGGTTTAAACTTTGCCCCGTTTGCCCTGTCGCTTCATCGGTCATTGTTAATTCACTATAAATGACATCGTGATGGTTTAACTGGCTTTTTAATGGCAAGCGCTTTTGAGGGTCATCATCTTTGGTGTAATCCAAACGTAATCGGATGTTAGTCGATGATTTAAACTTACAACTGTAAGTGACTTTTTCTACCACTGTACTATCGTAATTCACACTACTGAGTTTGCCATGACGTAGGCTGACGGTTTCTGCTTGCCCTGTGCTAGTCATGGTCGTGCACAGAGAGCCAATATGAATTTGTGAAGCAGCCAGCCGTAATGGAACCGTTGTCTCATTGATAGGCCAACTGTCGTAAGGCGGTACCGTTTTCTTGGCGGTATAAGCGCGAACATAGCCACCTAAATCCATAGCATTTATCACTAATTGCCCATCAATAATTCGCTCATTAATATAGAAGGTTAATTTGATTGGAAATTGGCTATAGAACTGCCCCGAAGGAAAAATGTCTCCATCAAAGCCATTAGAACAAACCGCAGCGTCAATATTGACCCAACTCATCAAGTTTGTTTCAACCGTCATGACTAAATTACTGTTGATTTGATAGGCAGGTCTCCCTTCAATATAGACACCAGCCATTGGCGCATACATAAATAAGCGATGAAATGCGTTTTCCGATGGGATGCCTACACTGCTCTCTCCCCATTGCCGACCTAAGCATTTAACATAACCGGATACACTCACATCTTTACTGGCACTATCAATTAGCATCGTATTGCCAATGCGGTAATAATTTTTTCCATTAGAGCCAACAAGTGGCGTCGCCACTAATTCACTGTTACGCTCTAATTTGATCACATACCCTGTGTTGGGGTCGACAATTTGAGCTGCGTAATCAGCCGTTGCATCTAAGCTATTTATCATTAAAGATAAACCTATCATCCACGCATAATTTTTAGCTGTCATATACCTACGACCATCATCTTTAAAATCACACATCGCTTTAGCCCTTATTAGTCATACGCGACTAAAATTGTCATAGCAGAAGTGAACTTACCTGCCGCTAATTGTTCAGCAGGAATGCGATTAACAAGGCGAGCCTGTAAATCAGTTTGGTATTCGGTAGCGCTAAGCCGTTGTGGGTTAATTCGTTGCAGCTTGTTCATCGCCAAAGGACGGATGCCCCCGTCGATGACTTCATTGAAAGAGATCCCTAATCCAGAAATTGAGGTCGCTAATACTGTTTGCCCATTATGAATGAATGTATTGTTCCCTTTCGGCGCCAGCATAATCGCTAAATCTTTATTAAAGTCACACCCTGAAAGTTGAATCGCAAACGCTCTATGGTGCGAAGCGCTATTTAATTCATCAAACTTTACCGTACCGAAATCTATTTTTAACGTAGAGCCATGATGTTCACTGTGAATATTGCAGCTAGGCGCCACCATAGTTGCACTGACCTCCACTAAAACATCTGCATGAACTAACGAGCCAAATAGCATTAACACGGTGATCAGTGTCTTGTGTTGTTTCATTATTCGTACTCCACCACAAATGTCGCCGTGCCTTTAAAATCCCCCGTTTTAATTTCACCGCTTGCAGGTTTACGAACAAATACCCCAAAGTTTAATTGTTGGCGATTATCTACGACTGACACGACACCAGCCTTAATGGGTTGATTCCAAATAACAGGCTGCTTGTCTTTATCCATTTCTATCAATCCAAGTAACGCCCCGCTTGCGCCTTGCGTCGTTAGATAATGGTTACCATCAATGTCGATTAATTGATGGCTTTGCCATGTTAGACGGATTATTTTATTCAGATCAGATGGGCTACATTTATTAATTTCAATAAAAAAGGGAAACACGTCGCTGACGCTATGTTCATTAAGATATTGTTTACGCAAATAACCTAATTGAATTTGTTTATTAATAGATCCCGCTGCAATTTGGCAATCGTGATGAATAAGTTCACCTTTAAATTCAACATCTAAATGATTTTTACCCAACGCATTTAATGGGCTGAAAGAGCATATGGCAATTAAGATAAATGCTTTATTCATAACTCACCTCTAGCCCCACTCTATTTTGATTTTTATTGAGTTCAGGAAGCGGTATTGGGTTATTGCCATTATCTAAGCTCATCTCAAAATATTCCAATACAACGCCTTGCCGCCTATCAATAAATTGTACTTTGACAGGCGTTTTCGCAGCCCCTTTCAAAAGGGCACTGTCACGAAATAGCCCACCACTTCCACATCCTGTCAAAATAGCCTCAGTGTGGCTGATTAAATTACAAGGAGCATGAAATAAAACAGCATTAACCCTTACCCATCCTTGTAATAGCTGCCCATCATTGTCTCCCGTTATCAATGTATTGGATATCAATGGCGCGGCTTTTGCCCAATTACCTATAGCGCCAATCAGAGCAAGTAGACATAGCAATACAATTTTTGAATTCATTATTTCCTTCCTTTTTATTGTTTGCTGCCAAGATGGCTATCACAGCTCCTCTCTCACGGTGCAAATCGCATCAATACAACGAAATGCCAGAGTTGGCTTGCCACCGTAGTCGTTAATGTAAGTAAGATAAGGAGTTGATAATGAAGGTGATATAATGTCGTGCGTTGATTTAGGTGGAACCATAACAACATCAAAGCGACTTTGTTCAGATTGAGATTTGCTGTTACCTAAGCCAATAACAGTTAAATGAAAAGGCGTATGATTATTCAGTTGATAACCTTTTGCCGTTCTCGCCAGTGTGATCTTATGTGCCCATTGTGTCTGCGACTCTGACAAAATATTCTTAGGGCGATAAAACAACTTAACGCGAGACTGCAACGCAATTTGTAATGTATTTCCTTCTGTCGATTTAGGAGGTACTTCCCGTAAATTAAAATAAAATACCGATTCTCTATCTTGCGGTAATTGTTCCAGCAGCGGTGTCACACTTAATCGCACTAAACTATCGCTATTGGGTTCAATTCGCTGCAAAGGTGGTGTCGCTAAAATCGCCCCTTTGGTTAATTTATTTCCTTGTAAATCTTCTATCCAGCTTTGTGCCAAATAAACTTCTTCAGGATTATCATTCGTGATCCTGATATTGATCGCGCGTTCATCTCCGGGAAAAACGATCCGAGTTCTATCTAATGTGACGGCACTATGCGCATATAGCGTGGTTAGCAACAGAAATAAACAACAACCGACAAACAGCCCATGACGTAAATATAAATTCAACATACCTAACCTCATAAACCTAATTTAATTATTTTTTACCTAGATGATGAATGAAACTACAACTTCCCCCGTAGGCATGGCAGTAACAACATGTCCGACGACACAACAAACGTCTCTGGCAATTTGATCCTGCATTGCTTTTGGTTATCCCAATAAACAAATAACGACTCTTGTGCCGAAACGCCCACTAACCAAGTCACTCCATCTTCCCCGACAATACCTAATTCACGATTATCAGCATTGCGTACACTGGCACCAAAAGGCGGTTTCTTGCCGTTCTCTAATGACAAAATGGCAAAGAGTTTTTCTCCCTTCATCACCGTTAAATGGCGATAACCAATCGCTCCTTTAGTAAGCGTAATATCGGTTGTCGACGTTAACGTCTCTAAATTATCGGGTAATTTGCTGGTATTAATGGATGCAGTAGACTTACGATAGCTATTCACATTTGGGATCACCGCTAACCCAAAAGCGTTGGTTTTGATCACGCCATTATCTAAAGGCACGCCGCTGATCCCCGACGTATCTATCATTAATCGCGTGTCACCATTTGCTGAACGATGTAATGCAACACCTTTAGCGGTCGCGGTTATTCCACTGTTTATGGAGGCTCCCACACTACGATATTCATGCGGTACATAGCTGGCATTTGCTGAGATATTCGCTTGCGATAAGTCTCGAGAATAGAAACCACTAAGGCTGGTTTGGTTATCCATGTTTTGGCCATGGTGATAACCCATATTTAAGCTGTAATTATCGGTCGTGTTGTAGCCGCTATAACCCACGTTGTGATTGAATTGATTATGACCGGATGAGCGAGAGTAAAGCTCTGAAAACGTTAAGCTATGCCCTGTATAAAGAGGAACCGTTAGGTATAGATTAATTGCATCATCTTCAAAACCATTATCCCGCTCTGTTCGCGTAGCAGACAGCGATAAACTCGCCCCATGTTGAGATAAGGCTGGCAAGTTGAGATGGGTACTTGCATACATCCCATATTGTGTTTGAGGATCGTTTTGCCAATAAGTACTGTATTGATAATTTAAGGAAATATTAAAGTGTTCAAAGTACTTATTCAGGTAAATTTGATAATTCGTTTTCGGCGCATAGGGGGTAATACCTGTACGCGCCTCATCAGAAAATTGTGTCAACGTCCGGTAGTCTTTATCGGCAAAACGGTAGCCTGCAAATGTAATATCCGTACGCAAATCATCAAAGGATTTAGCATAGTTGACTCGATAAGAGCGCCCTCGTCGCTTCTTATCTTCAAGATCAGCAAAGGACTGAGTGATATCAACGGAAATAGCGCCAATGGAAAAAAGATCACGCCCTAAACCTACCGCTAGCGCCTGATAATAACCATTTAACTGAGAGCCTCCGTACAATGACCAAGCATTAGAGACGCCATAGGAAAACTCGCCACCAATAACGGGCTTACCTGTAAGATGATGGCTATCATAACGCGTTTTTCCACCGACTAACTTATAAATAAGGCGTCCCGGTCGCGTTAAATAAGGCAGTGACGCTGTGCTAACCGTAAATGTCTTCTCTTCACCATTTTCTTCTCTCACGGTGACATCCAATATACCTCGAATCCCACTCTCTAATGTTTGAATACGAAAAGGCCCTGGTGGAACAAGCGTTTCAGAGATAACCCTATCTTGGCTACGGACGATCACCGTCGCATTGGTATTGGCTACGCCGATAATTTCAGGCGCATAACCAACCAGCTTGGGAGGGAGCATTCTATCGTCACTTTCTAACGACACCCCGCTATATTGCCAAGCGTCAAAAATATCAGAATAAAAATAATTCTCGCCTAACGTCAAAATAGCGGCTGACTCTGTTAATGAAGTGAATGCATATAACCGGCTGAAATCAAACTGATGTGTTTCTTGTGGCGAGTATCCTCCACGCTGTTTTTGGTAGCTTCCATTATAATCCCCGCGAAAGCGCCAAGCGCCGGTATTTATCCCCATCGTTCCATTGGTTGATAAATAAACTCGTTTAGTGCCGCCTTTTTCTTTTGTTGCTGACGCGTTCGCATTGAAATCAATAAATCCCCCGTTTACACCTTCCTCCCATAATGCTGGCGGTATCCAGTAGGGATCTCTGTACTCCATCCACATTTGAGGGATAGTTATTTTTAATGATAATGTTGATAGCTCAACTTGAGTTTGTGCCCCGGATAACAATGATAAATCTAGGCATCGCCCTTCGTTTAACGTGGTTAATTTGCGCTTTGCAGAATGCGTCAATCCTATTAATTGCAGCATATCTGTTGGTATACAAACAAACGGAGAGCGTTGCTCGGCAGAAGGGCTTTTCTCATATACGGAAATATCACGTGGGGCGCCTAAGCGCAGCCCATTAACCCACACAGTTAAAACATAATCTCCCGGCGGTACATATCCGGCGACAGAGAATCGGCTTATATCGATATTTTGCAGATCTTCTGCATCCAGCACATCAGTATTGAATTCAGCAGCACTCGCGCCCCATGTCGTCAGGCCAAACGCCAATAAAATAACCCGCCGTAGTTTGCTATGTTTAAACACCATGCTCTGTTCCATCCCTAATACGACAAAGAAGCACCTCAAAAATAAGTGATGAGGCCCTTATTTCTGTTTCTTATTGATAGTCGATGAAAAAACGAACCAAACCTTGATAGCTACCTGCTTGAATCGGTTGCCCTGTCAGCTCTAGTTGTAAGAAGTAACGTAAAAAAAGAGTCTCCCCAGATTTGTCTTGTCGTAACACGTGGTTAGACAAAAAATAGCGCTGCTCAGGAACCAATCTTTTTCGTTGTTCATCCAATACGGAAATGCCTAAACCGTGTGAAGGCCCCTGTAATACAAAGGCATTTATATTTTGAGTTGTATGTCCGGAAAAACGTATTGACCATGTTTTACTGTCGATTGTCGAGTGCATGCTGCCGCAACCATGTAGCTCAATGATAAAGGGTTGGCTATAGCGCTCACGACCGCTGGCTGTGGATAATAGCGTTAAGGTCAACGGGGAAAAATTGATTGTTTGGTAACGATCAGTCATGGCTATTGAACAGGGAGTGGCAATCACTGTTCCTACTATTCGGGTCATTCCATTGAAAGAATGGCGCTGTGTATCAATCGCAGCATACACGGTAGCGTGACCAAGTACCCACAGCATCATGAATTGTATAATGTGGCGACTAAAATGTTTGTAAGCACTCACAGCACCCTCCGAATGCCTTGATGATTCCGCCAGCAAAAGGCTGGCGGACGGCTATCCTGTTTACTGGTAAGTAATTCGGAAGTTGGAGGTTGCATTGAACTGCCCTTCAACAACATCTTTTGTTGTGTCTACGGCTTTCGCAAATGCTTTGAATTTTAATGTATTATCTCCTTTTTTGTTCGCTATCCGCGATAAAACATCCTTCGCTTTACCGAACTCGAAACCCTCAATACCAACACCGACATTATTCGTGTTGTCCACCGATGTTGAGAGTAATGTGCTTGCAGCGTCAGCATAGCTTTTACCTGTAAACACCAATTCCATGGTTTTCACTGCCATTGGCTTTCCTTCTGCATCTTTATCGAAGTCTGTAAAATCACACCCCGTGAATTCAATATTAAAATCCACCTCGGCAACCCTACCATTCTCAAGTGCACGACGAGAAAGCTGTCCGAAATCAATAGTTTGTTTTAATGATGATTGGGCGATATTACAGGGGGTACTGACGACTGTACCGATAAAATCCACTGTACCTAAGTTATCCGCAGTCGTGTTGAAAGAGGCAACAGATGTAGCAACAACAACCACTTGCGTGAATTTTACTAGTTTCATGTGTTTTTCCTTTCAATATAAAATAAGACTTAAATTGCTATAAATTCATCATAAGGCATTGATATTATGGAATTTACTAATTGATTCTTAATAGGTAACAATAAAAAAATCATCCCTGATCAAACCGCTTTCGTCTCCTTGCATACGCAATGGCGCTTCGCGTATAAATTACCGTCGTTAAATTCTGCTACTGGAGGCTATCTGTAGAGTTTTAATTCCGCTATTTCAGCCGAATAATTTGCCATCACTTTGAAAAAAAAGTCTGACCAATCCATATCTAATCCTTTTAATAAAACATCTAATGTTTCAATGCTGATACTTGTTTCTCCTCGTTCGTAACGGGAAATTTGTTGTTGGCTAATATGCAACATTTTTCCAAGTTGAAGACCAGTTAAAGATTTACCTCTTCTCGCTGCTCTTAAAAAATCACCAATATCTTGTCTTAATAAAATTCTATTTTTGCTCATATTAAAAAACCAATCGTCAGATATTTAAGTTTCATAATAAAGTCACTATTTTTAAATAGCCTTCTCTTATTACTAATAATTAAATTAGCAAATGGATTCACTGATAATAAATAAAAATATAATTTTATTAAAATATAGATTTATCAATTAAATGTGTAAATACGTTTATATCGATCAAACACCCAATTATCAATAGCTAAATCCTATCAAAAATAAGCAAATCGATCGTTTATCACGATGGGATAATAATATAAAATCATTATTATCAAATAGTTAAAAAATATACTTCAATATTGAATAATGTTTTTTGCAATTAATTTTCTTGCTATTTCAATAAAAATAGCGAAAATAAACAGATAAAAATACACTTATCTAAAGTAATTATTTAAATCAAAACTATAGGATATAAAACAGTATATTAAAGCTAAGAAAAGTAATAATCCCACTCAAGAAAACTAAATAAAAAACACTTACAACATAAGAAATTGAAATTACACCATTATTATTAAGATATATTTTTATATAGAAACTAATTATTTAATTATATTTTAACCATGGCATTATCCATTTTATATCAAATAATTTTTAATAAAGAACCATAGTATGACTATGCTCTATTTAAACTTTTATTTTACTACTGAAAACCAAAACCAATCATAATCTGACTGATATTAACTGTTGCGCTTTTCTATTTTAAGCATATAACATGAATTTCAATTTAAGCACGCCCTATTTATCGAAGAAATTCCATAATGTTATTCCACCATGTTCACTTCACTCCGTATGACCATTCATGGGCTTCCTTCTTTAATACAACAAAAAAACCCGCTTTATCTGGCGGGCGATGAGTGCAACTTATTCCTACCACTCAGAGATAGTACAAGCTGCAACGTTTAGCATATCTAGCCGATACCAACTAACCGCTTAAATAGAGTCTATGAAACGACGAGTGCTATATGTCAAAAAAAGAAAATGGAGCCGAGAAAGCGGCACTAAAAGAAGCGCCAATAAAATCAAAACCAAACTGTAAAGCATTAACGCTTAAGCAAGCTGTATCCCACACTGTCCACCCTTCTTCATCTTTATTCATCTCATTTTGCAACGTCAACAGAAGTTGTAAGTTAATGGGGAGTACGCCGAGTTTTTTATCTGCGCCTTTATTGGAAATGTCATCAACTAACACCGCGGCCCAACCATATGGGCTATTTTGCTCACCATAGTTCTTATGACCAACCCACTGACCAAAAATATCTACTCGAAACCCTTTTTGCTCATTATCCGCGGAGTGTTTTACTGCCATTTGCCATAATTGGTTAATCCGCTCAGCACTGATACTTTCTATTGGTAGCATTTTTAAACGATATTTCGGCTCAAAAGGCTGACCTAACTTGTCAACGACCTTCCAATGCACGGGGGTATAATCATTAAGCTGATTGGTACCTTGGCTGTGTTCTATTTTCATTGGAAACCAACCATATTCACTTTTCCGATTGCCATATTCATGACGACAGATCCAGTTTCCCTGTTCATCCTTGCGGAAGCCTTTTCCTTCATTATCACGGGAAATAAATAACGCTTTTTTCCATAGCTCATCTAATTCTTGATCTGAAAATTGCTTATTTTCCATGCCTTATTCCCTCCTATTGGACATTAAAAAAACGGCTAGAATCGAAACTCTAGCCGCTATTTTAATTAGTGTTTTTTGCTTTTATGATGATTGAGCGTTTCTTCTTTAAGATCTAATTCATCACGTAAGCGATGATATACGCGCTCACTGATATTCTTACCTTTACGCATGAGATACAAGGCATCGCGTTTTGCTTGTAAAGCTGAGCGAGACATTTCCCGTTCCATATCAATCATTTTGTGTAGGTCATAGACATCAGACTCAGTTTCATCAGTATTATCTAAGCGTCTGCCGTAGATTTCCAATAATTGAGAGCCTACTTCGGTGCGCATTGCAATTTCATCAACATCTTCTGAAGGATGGTTCATCAATTCACGTAAATGTGCCATTGCAGCCTCATTGAGAGCCATACGAGCACGGATCTCATCATTATCATACGGTAAATCCTGTACCAACCCTTTCGTCAAAATAGGCAATGCAACGCTAGCGATTAACAATGAACACAAAATCACCCCCATTGCCAAGAAGATAGCCACATCACGATTTGGGAATAGGCTATTATCCGGCATTAGCAGTGGTAATGTTAGGATACCCGCCAAAGTAATCGCACCACGAACCCCCGCCGTTGCCATTACCGCCATCATGCGAATGTGTAAAACATCCGCTTCTTTACCACGACGACGGTTGTTAAATACGGTTAAGGTCATTGAGATCCAAACCCAAGCAAAGCGTAAAATCGCTAATGCGACGGTGATAACAATCACATACACAAATAGCATCCAAGGGTGGCTTGCTCCCGCCGCTTCCGCGACTTGCGGCATGTTATTCCACATACCTGGTAATTGTTCCCCTAATAAGATAAAGATCATCCCATTAAGTGCCGTTTGCACCGTGTCCCATACCGCTTTACTTTGCATACGAGTTGCCGCCTGCATGCGCCCTGCAATTTTTTCATAGTGCATAGCGATACCCGCAACCACTGCGGCTAGGATCCCAGAGACATGAAGATGTTCAGCCAATAAGTAAGCACTAAATGGCATCAATAAGCTGATCATGATTTGGATTGCCGGCTCTTCACCGGTACGTTTCACCAAAAATTGGTTTAACCAGCCAATAACCCAAGCCACTAATAAACCAATTAAGATCCCGCCAAACGCGACAAGGGCAAATTCTCCTGTTGCGGATGTTAAAGAGAAGGTACCTGTTAATGCTGCCGCTACAGCGAATTTAAAACACACCAAGCCTGTCGCATCATTGAGCAGAGATTCACCTTCAAGAATATGTGCCATACGTGAAGGGAGTGGTGAATTGACTGTCATTGCAGAAACAGACACGGGGTCGGTTGGTGACAAAATTGCCGCCAGCGCAAAAGCAACGGCTAATGAAATTGCAGGGATCAACCAATGAATAAAGAAGCCCATCCCAACCACTGTCACCACCACAAGACCTATCGCCAATGACATAATTGGCTTAATCTCTTGGAATAACGCTTCCTTAGGAATACGCCAGCCATCCAAGAACAGTAATGGAGGAATAAACAAAAACAAGAAGAGATGCGGTTCAAATTCAACCACAAAACCAAAAGCTGACAACGCTGCACCTAGCGCTATCTGAATAATAGGTAAAGGAATAATATCCTTAAGTAGCCGAGAGACAAATACGCTCACAATAACGGCCAATAAAAAAACTAACACAAGGGTCACAACTGACATGGATTTGCTCCAGTATTAAGCTAAGCAGAAGTTATCAGTAGTGAAGTAAATAGATAAATTGAATCAATGTAAAGTATCTATTTACTAGAAAATAAAAAAACAGAATTTTCAGAAAACTATCAGTACAATCATTCTGTTACAGAATATTACAAACTTTATCGAGCCGAGCTTAATAAAATCCTATTATGATGATAATTAAATAGTTATAACGATTATTCGTGATAAATTATCAATAACTCGTTGGTTTTATCTGTTTTGCTATTTTTCTTATACCATCTTGTGTTCACTTACATCTGTCGTAATCACCTAAGGCTATATTTAAGTCATATAAAAGGGTACTGACAATAAAAGTTGTCACAATCATCATTGCCATACTCACTATTACTTTATTGTTCAAAAATCAACAAACACATAAAACGTTAAAATCATTTAAATTACCTATTACTGCTTTCATCTTTCAATGTGCTATTTTTCAGTGACTCTTTCCCTGACCCGCAAAGCGGGTTGACTGGTCAAGTCGATAACATTTCACTTCACCAGTCATCACGCCACTTGTTATGGACGTTCTAAAATTCGAGCCCCCGGCCCTTTACGCCCTAAAATATCATCAGGGTTACGCAGTGGACATTCACTCAGAGATAAACAGCCACAACCAATACAATGGTCTAACTCATTACGTAAGCGAGTCAGTTGCCGGATCCGCCTATCCAACGAGGTTTTCCACTCCGTCGACATCTCTTTCCACTGCTCTGAAGTCAGTTTACTGTTGGCCGGAAACTTACCTAACGCATCTTGGATCTCTTTTAAAGGTATCCCTGTGCTCTGTGCCACTTTGATAATCGCAATATAACGTAATACCACCGACGGAAAACGTCGTTGGTTGCCTTGTGTTCTCGTACTTTGGATCAATCCTTTTGACTCGTAAAAATGCACGGTAGAAACGGGAACGCCAGAGCGTTTAGCAACCTCTCCGACAGTCAATGCCCTTGTGAAATCAATCTTATGTTCACCGTCTCCACGCCTTTTTGTCGTTTTCGTGTTTTTCTCAGCCATTTTTGACTACCTGCTCTTGACCTCAACTTAACTTAAGGTTTTATAGTTCTAGCCACTGAATTTGTCAATTCAGATTATTCCATTCTATTTTCTGCATGAGGTGGTGACAGCGCTTATTTTGTGACATGCAGGCTAACTTGATTTTAAAGGGGATAGGCTATGCCATCGGTAATTGCCAAAATTTTAGAAAGTAACACATTATGGATTATCGCTCGCTTGCTGATATTAATTCTGTTTATTTCATCTGGCTTAGCAAAGGTTTTTGACTATGAAAATAGCCTAGCAGAAATGCGCGCAGCAGGTTTACATCCAGACTGGTTCTTCAACATCGCCTCTGCATTTGTGCTGCTAGTAGGCTCGCTATTAGTACTCTTTAACCGCCTACTTTGGCTTGGAACTGGCGCACTCGCCGTATTTTTATTCCTGACCATCGTGATTGTTCATACTTTTTGGAGCTATACCGGTGAAGAAGCCAAACTCGCGATGTTTTGGGCTATTGAGCACACCTCTGTCATTGGGGGATTAATGGCTGTCGCCATCGCAGGTCATTTCCGTGATCTTTATTTCGCTGTTAAGGCACAGAAATAGTAGGTATTTATAATGAATAAAAAAACAATTGTCACGCTGTGCTCACTGCTGATTGTTGCTGGTGGTGGCGCAGCGATTTACACCTCCTACGCCCAAGACGGAAAAGACGAACAGGCGGCTTACCAATATCCACCAGTGAAAGTCGCATTAGCACCAGTGACTCAAGACAATGCACCACGCACTTTTTATGGTGTCGGTGAATTAGAGGCTGGCAGCCAAGTCTTTGTTGCGGAGGAAACCAGTGGCCGCATTACCAAAATCAATTTTGAATCGGGTCAACAAGTGAAAAAAGGCCAGCTTCTGGTTCAACTCAACGATGCAGTTGAACAAGCTGACTTAGCTCGCTATCAGGCTCAGTTGCGCAATGCGGCACGTTTGTACGACAGAACCCGTACCTTGGCTGCTAAACATCTCGTTGCAGAAGCACAGGTCGATAGCACTCGTGCGGAACGTGATATCGCGCAAGGTTTGATCCGGCAAACACAAGCGTTGATTGCACAAAAGGCGATCCGTGCTCCATTTGACGGCACTATCGGTATTCGTCAGGTTCACGAGGGTCAATACCTCAGCCCCGGCGAAGCCATTGCAAGCCTCGTCGATACCAAAACATTAAAACTTAATTTTTCCCTTGATGAGCAAGCTGCGCCAGAGTTACATGTTGGCCAAATTGCTGATATTCATGTCGATGCTTATCCAGGTAAAACCTTCCCTGCACGTATCAGTGCCATCGACCCATTAGTGGGTAAATCGCGTACCATCCAATTACAAGCCACGCTTGAAAATAGTGACGGTGAGTTAAAGGCGGGTATGTATGCCAATGTGAATGTCGTACGCCAAGCAAACAGTGAGGTACTAACAATACCTGAAACGGCAGTGACTTATACGGCCTATGGTGACACAGTTTTCATCGCTGAAGGCAGCGGCGAAAAAATGACGGCAAAACAAGTCTCTGTGAAAACGGGCCAACGCTGGGATGGCAAAATCGAAATTGAGCAAGGGCTAAAATTGGGTGACAAAGTGATCACCTCAGGGCAATTACGTCTTAACAATGGCTCCGCCATCACCCCTGTCGCACAAGATACATTAGCAGAATCACCGGTTAAGACCGCTCAGGATTCATAAGGAAGGCGCAATGAAATTTACTGATGTTTTTGTGCGCCGACCCGTTTTGGCGCTGGTTGTGAGTTCATTGATTGTATTGATAGGGTTGTTTGCATTAAGTAAATTGCCTATTCGCCAGTATCCACAATTGGAAAGTTCTACCATTACTATCACTACACAATACCCCGGCGCATCCGCTAAGTTGATGCAGGGCTTTGTGACTCAGCCTATTGCGCAAGCTGTCTCTTCTGTCGAAGGGGTCGATTACTTGTCCTCTTCCTCTGTACAGGGCAGTAGCTTAGTGACCGTACGAATGGAGCTTAACCGTGATTCAACGCAAGCACTTGCACAAGTCATGGCGAAAGTTAATCAGGTTCGCTACAAGCTTCCAAAAGAAGCTTATGACCCAGTTATAGAGCTGTCTTCCGGTGAATCTACCGCTGTTGCATATATCGGTTTTTCCAGTACAACCCTTTCTATTCCGGCACTGACGGACTATTTATCTCGGGTTGTTGAGCCGATGTACTCCTCCATCGAAGGTGTAGCAAAAGTACAAGTGTTTGGTGGTCAACAGTTAGCCATGCGTTTATGGTTAGATGCCGATAAACTTGCGGGTCGAGGATTATCTGCCGCTGATGTTGCGCAAGCGGTTCGCCAAAATAACTACCAAGCGGCGCCCGGTAAAGTGAAAGGCGAGTATGTGATTTCTAACGTCTATGTGAATACAGATCTGACTAACGTCTCTGAATTCCAAGACTTAGTCATACGCAACGATGGTAATGGGTTAGTTCGTTTACGTGATGTTGGTACTATAGAGCTAGGTGCCGCAGCCACTGAAACCAGTGGTTTGATGAATGGAGAGCCTGCAATTTATTTAGGCCTATTTGCAACCCCAACCGGGAACCCGTTGGTGATTGTCGATGGTATGAATAAATTGATGCCTGATATCATTAAAACGTTACCACCGAACGTTAAAGTAGAGATGGCATTTGAAACTTCTCGCTTTATCAAAGCCTCAATCGATCAGGTATTCCATACGTTGGTTGAAGCATTATTGATTGTTATTGCTGTTATTTATTTATGCTTAGGCTCTATTCGCAGCGTTATTATTCCTATATTGGCGATCCCATTGTCAATGTTAGGGGCCGCCGCACTAATGATGGCATTTGGCTTTAGTATCAACTTATTAACGTTACTTGCCATGGTGCTTGCCATCGGATTGGTGGTGGATGATGCCATTGTTGTCGTGGAAAACGTCCATCGTCATATTGAGGAAGGTAAATCGCCAGTTCTCGCTGCACTGATAGGCGCTCGTGAAGTGGCAGGGCCTGTGATTGCCATGACCATCACATTAGCAGCGGTGTATGCACCGATTGGCTTGATGTCTGGTCTAACAGGGGCGTTGTTTAAAGAGTTTGCCTTGACGCTCGCAGGCTCCGTGATTGTTTCAGGTATTGTGGCCTTAACTTTATCACCTGTGATGAGTTCGTTTATGTTGAACTCAAAACAGAATGAAGGCCGCATGGCACATATGGCGGAAAAGTTCTTCGCTTTCCTCGCTCATTACTATACCAAAGGGCTGAATTTCTCACTGAGGCATCGTTGGATCACCGGCATTATCGCGGTATTTGTCTTCATCAGCTTACCTCTCCTGTACCAATCAGCCCCCCGTGAACTCGCGCCGGTTGAGGACCAGTCTGCCGTATTGACGGCAATTAAGTCACCACAACACGCTAACTTAGAGTATGTAGAGCGTTTTTCTCATAAACTGCATGATGTGATGATGGAATTGCCTGAGACGGAAAGTACTTGGATCATCAATGGCACAGACGGTATCTCATCAAGCTTTGGGGGAACTAACCTCACCTCATGGGAGAAACGAGATCGCCCTGCTTCTGCCATTCAATCAGACTTACAAGCTAAAGTAGGTGACGTTGAAGGTAACAGTATCTTTGTCTTCCAGTTACCGGCTCTACCTGGCTCTACAGGCGGTTTGCCAGTACAAATGGTGCTGCGTAGCCCACAAGGTTACCCCGTTTTGTATAAAACCATGGAAGAGATCAAGCAACAAGCTCGCGAAAGTGGATTGTTTATGGTCGTAGACAGTGATCTTGACTACAACAACCCTGTGGTTGAAGTCAAAATTAACCGCTCCAAAGCCAATAGTCTTGGTATCAGCATGCAAGATATCGGTGAATCACTCACATTATTGGTTGGTGAAAACTATATTAACCGCTTTGGTATGGACGGACGTTCATATGATGTGATCCCTCAAAGTGTACGCAGCCAACGATTAACACCCGATGCGCTTGCTCGTCACTATGTCAAAGCACAAGATGGCACAATGATCCCGCTATCAACAGTTGTTGAGATCAATACGCAAATTGAACCGAACAAGTTAACTCAGTTCAATCAGCAAAATGCGGCGATTTTCCAAGCTATCCCTGCACCGGGCGTCACATTAGGACAAGCCGTTTCTTACTTAGAGAGTATTGCTAGTGCACTACCCGCAGGTTTCAGCCATGACTGGCAATCTGATTCGCGCCAATATAAGCAAGAAGGCAATACCCTCACCTTTGCGTTTATGGCGGCGCTCATCATCATTTATCTGGTTCTTGCTGCACAGTATGAAAGCTTAGTCGACCCACTGATTATTTTAATCACCGTACCGTTGTCAATTTGTGGGGCATTAATTCCTCTCGCCTTGGGATATGCCACCCTCAATATTTATACCCAGATTGGCTTGGTGACGCTCATTGGCCTCATCAGTAAACACGGTATTTTGATGGTGGAGTTTGCTAACGAATTACAAGCTCATGAGGGCCTCGACAAGCGCCAAGCTATTTTGAAAGCCGCTCAAATTCGTTTACGCCCCATTTTGATGACAACTGCCGCGATGGTGATTGGCTTAGTTCCCCTGTTATTTGCGACAGGTGCGGGCGCAAACAGCCGTTTCGGTCTGGGCTTAGTGATTGTCACAGGTATGTTAGTTGGAACCCTATTCACACTGTTCGTTTTACCAACCATTTACTCATTGCTTGCACGTAATCACAGTGCAACCGCATTAACACCAAGGCGTTATGAGCTTGCCGAAGCGAACCGCCTGCTAAAAGAAGATGAGGAGAAAGCGTCATGAACCACAGCATAACGAATCGTCATTCGAAAAATAGTCGAGGTATCAGTGGCAACGAAATGAGTACGATGAACAATAGCTTTGCTATGCTAATGATTTATCATGGGCTAACAAGTAGCGAAGCTAAATCCTCGCATGAAAAAGAGGTACCAACCTTCTATAAGGCCACGAGATAGCCTAAATACATAATCAGCCGCATAGTCACTATGCGGCTTTTTTGTTGAGCATGCGATTATTTTCGGCCCTCATAGAGGACTAAAACTAAATTCCCCTCTCGAATAATAATCGGTTTCCCCGGTAACGAATTTAATATCCTATCTTGCGTGCCTTCAACAACGACCGCAACATCCTGATAATTATGTTGCTCTAACAAGGTAGGTAACTGATCTAACCGATAGAAGCGGTTTGCTGCATCTGGGTATTTCAACCCATAACTCAATTCACCACTTTGATGGAGCATCGTAATATCACTACGCTTTAAGACCCATGCGAGTGCCGTACCTAACCCCACATTATTCGTCAATAAATAGGTTTTATTCGATAGCTGAGGGCGATATTTTTCGATGAGCTTTTGTGGCGTATTATTGCTGGCGATATGATTTGGGATCACATACCCCACACTGAGGCTCAATACCAAAGTACATGCCGCTGCCCACGCCCAAAAACGTCTGCGATATGAAATGATGCCAATCACGCCCCAAAATAAAAATGCGCTTGCTGCAAGTAACCGCTTATTATCTTCATCTGCCGCATAAATATCGAGTTGCCCAAAGTAAGGTAAAAAGAAGATTGCCGCTGCCGTAAATAAGCCAATACAAATATTGATAATGGCATTCAGGCGGATAGCGCCAGTCTGTTGTTGTTGCTGTATCTTATCAATATACGCGGCCATTAAGATCGCAACGGGGGCAATACAAGGCAAAATATAGGTCAGTAACTTCCCTTTCGTAATACTAAAAAAGATGAAAGGAACTAAGAACCACAGCAAGAAATAGAGATGTAGCCCTTTTTGGCGAACACTGTTTATCAGTGAAGCAAAAAAATAGCCCAGCCAAGGTAATACTGCTGCAAGCATTATTGGAATATAAAACCAGAAAGGTGAACGGTTTTGGGCGTTCTCTGACATAAAGCGCTGCACATGTTCCACCCAAAAGAAATAACGCCAATAATCTGGCTCGCGACTAGCAATCATGATGGCCCAAGGCAAGCAGACAATAAACATGCTGCACAAAGCCACAAAGGCAAAGCAGAAAACTTCCTTAAACTGTTTATAGTAAATTGACGTTAAAAAAATCACTAAGCCTGGGATGACTAAAACCAAAAAGCCTTTTGTCATCAGCCCCAATCCACCTGCGATACCTAATAAGATAAAGGCGGTTAGCTTTTGTGAAAAAACCTGTGTTGTTAGCCCCCACTGATAAAAGAAAATCGCCATTGTGATAAACGCGGTCAATATCGGGTCAAGGATATTGTATGTTCCCATCGCGAGTATCATGAGCATTGAGAGGTAAATCAGTGTGGCATTAAATGCAAGATCGGCTTTTTGCCATGCCCTTTTTGCACTGAGATAAACAAACAATGCACTGATTAAGGTACTAAAAACAACACCAAGCCTAACGGAAACGTTGTTCTCACCAAACAGCATTTGAAAAAATGCGTTTACCCAATACCCAAAAATGGGCTTTTCAAAATAACGAATATTGAGAAGTTCAGGTACGCTCCAGTTATAACTTAGAATCAATTCTCGACTTATTTCAGCATAACGTAACTCATCAGGTTGCCAAAGAAGCCGCCCCGGAAGAGGAATAAAATAAGTGAGTAATACAAACCCAAATAGCAGGCACCACTTAAGGTAGGCAACCTTATTATTTGCCATAATCATGTTTCTCAACCATTCTTTCTATAAATGTTTAATAATAATTAGATATAAACCTGAATATTATTGTTCACCTTAAAGTGACATAACATCGGGCTATTATTTAGCTTTAATCAGGTTAATCACACTATTATCATCAGTGTGAGTAAACCTCATATAAACAAATAAAAAATTAATTTGCCGTTCTTAAACAATCAATAAATGAATATAAAATAAAGTGTTAACGCACATTTCAAGCTTTTCGGTAATGTAAGACTGGAGTGGTTTAAAATAGTTCAACGTTAAAACATTATTCCATAAAATATTTAAGACATAATCATTCGTTTAATTACTCTCTTAATTCGATAACATCAATTAACGATGACAAATACCCATCAATGGAGTAATAGACTTAAATAAAATAAAGCGATACAAAAAAGCGATTATCAATAAATATTGTATTATCAATAATCGCACATATTAAGTAGCTTGATTCAGTAGATGGCTTTATTGCGCAGCATGCAGCGCTTGTTCAAGATCCGCCAAAATATCATCAATATGTTCAATACCAATAGAAAGGCGGATCATGTCACGTGAAACACCCGCTTTCGCTAATTCAGCATCGTTAAGCTGGCGGTGGGTCGTTGAAGCCGGATGGCACGCCAATGATTTAGCATCACCAATATTGACCAGCCTGACGATTAATTTTAAAGCATCAATAAAACGCGCCCCAGCGTCCTGCCCACCTTTAATACCGAACGACATAATACTGGCAGGCTTGCCATTCATATATTTTTGCGCCAACGCATGCTCAGGGTGGCTAGGCAGCCCCGCGTATTTCACCCAAGCCACTTGAGGGTGTTTTTCCAAAAACTGTGCGACTTTCAACGCATTCTCTGTATGGCGCTCCATACGTAAAGCCAACGTTTCTAGCCCTTGTAAAATCAAAAAGGCATTAAATGGAGAAAGCGCGGCACCCGTTCCGCGTAATGGTGCTACGCGGCAGCGAGCAATAAAAGCTGCCGCACCAAAATGCTCAGTATAGCTAACTCCATGGTATGCAATATCTGGCTCAATCAATAACGAAAAACGATCTGCATGCTCAGTCCAAGGGAACTTACCTGAGTCTACGACCATTCCGCCAATAGAAGTGCCATGACCGCCAATATATTTAGTCAAGGAATGCACGACAATATCAGCACCATGTTCAAATGGACGGCATAAATAAGGCGTTGCCACCGTGTTATCCACAATTAGAGGCACACCATGGCGATGAGCCACTTCCGCTAATGCCGCAATATCGACAATAAACCCAGCAGGGTTAGTGATAGATTCGCAAAATACGGCTTTGGTTTTATCATCAATCAGAGCTTCCAAAGCGGCTAAATCATCATGTTCTGCAAAACGCGTTTCGATACCAAAACGAGGTAGTGCATGCGCCATTAAGTTATAAGTACCACCGTACAATTTGGCAACCGAAACAATATTATCGCCCGCTTGTGCGATAGTTTGGATAGCATACGTAATTGCCGCCATCCCAGATGCTACAGCCAGCCCAGCAATCCCGCCTTCTAAGGCGGCAACGCGTTGCTCTAAAACATCATTGGTAGGGTTCATAATACGGGTATAAATATTTCCCGCGACTTTCAAGTCAAACAGATCTGCGCCATGTTGTGTATCATCAAAAGCGTAAGACGTTGTTTGATAGATAGGAACAGCAACCGCTTTGGTGGTTGGATCGGGTGAGTAGCCGGCATGAATCGATAATGTTTCTAATTTCATTTGTTATCCTTATTATGCCGCAGTAAACAATATGACCTGATATAGCATATCTGTATTTACTACGTATCTGTTATATCAATAGATATTATCTAATTGTATTAAGCAGACAACCCATCTCAATGTGAAATTATTTCACATAGCTGAATATCCTATTGATTAACAAGGGCGAAGGAGTAACGCCGTGTCATTCGTGATTTATTAAGTGCTTAATCATAACTTTAAAATATAAAAAGCCTCTTTTAATTTGTTAAAACAGCCGCGACCTAGCGATCACAAAGATTAAAAAAGAAATCAAAAAGGCCCCTAATGGAGAACGCGAAAAGCTTAGCGTTTACTAGATGGAAGTGTGAATATCCTATTATTTTTCACCGAAATGCAGAAGGCACACATTCGACAGAATATCTGAAAGAAAAGTGAACGCTTTGGCAATTTAAATATCGCTATAGCGCATTTTGATGTAGAGGGAACGCTGTCGATATGGTGAGTAAGAATACGAGACGCATCTTTGCGTAGTGAACGCTCCTCTATCTGAAGGCCCGTTTACGGGCCTAAATATCAGAGCGTTATGTACCTATTAGGGTGAGCCCCCTCATACAGGAGGGGAGTTGTTAGAGTAATTGTTGCAATAGACCATAAAGGACGGAAGTGATAGCCGCTAAACCACAAATAATGGTGAAGATCTGCGCAACAATTGATGTGCTGAATTTTTTCATCGCCGGCACAATACGCATCGCAACGACTGGCAGAATAAACAAAATAGCAGCTATCATTGGCGCACCCAGCGTCTCAATCATATAGATAATATTTGGGTTTTTGATAGCGACAATCCATGTTGTGAGAACAATAAACAGCATGGATACCGTTTGAATTTTTCTCACTGAGAAAGAAGTACGAGATTTAATTAACCCAACTAAGCCTTCATGTGCCCCTAAGAAGTGTCCAAAGTAACTTGATACGATAGCGGTAAAAGAAACAATCGGCCCGAGGTAAGAGATAATCGACGATGAGTCAATATTCGCCATATGAGATAACACACTAATGTTTTTGTCATTTGCGGTTTTAAGCTCAGCAGGACTTAATGACAAGACCACCGAAAAAACAAAAAACATCACAAATCCAGTGAGCATCAATGCTGCGCCGCCTGTGATCATATCCGTTTTAATGACCGCATTATCACCGAATTGCTGACGCTGATCTTTTGTAAACTGGCTGATAATCGGGCTATGGTTGAATGAGAACACGATAAGCGGGATCGCCATCCAGATAACGACTGGCATTGCGGCCCAATCGGGACTCACTTCTAGCATAGAGGTATTCCATCTAGGGATAAAGTAGATGGACAAAGCTAACAAAATGAAAACTAAAGGATAAACCATCACGGAAGTCAGGCGTAACATCAAGTCACGCCCAAACAACACACCCGCCGTCATCGCACCAATTAATATCCCAGACAGTAGCCAACGTGGCATCTGCTCCATGTGTAACTGGTGAACTAAAAAGGAGTCAACCGTGTTAGTGATACCCACACCGTAAATCAGAACGATTGGGTAAATTGCGAAAAAGTAGGCAAACGTGATAATGTTCGCCCCCGTTTTACCAAAATGCTCTTCTACCGTATCCGTAATATCTGAATTGGGATTTTTCGCGGATAAAACAAAACGAGCCAATCCTTTATGTGCTAACCAAATCATTGGCGTCGCAATCAATGCAAGTATTACCAGCGGCCAAAAACCGCCACTGCCTGCTTTAATCGGTAGAAATAACACCCCCGCACCAACCGCGGTGCCGAATAAAGATAAGACCCATGTAAAATCTTTATAAGTCCATTTGTTAACTGGTTTGTCTGTCGTCTTCATAGCATTATCATTAATTGTTCATATAAAAAAGATGTGCGGATTTTGCATCAATTACTATTGAGTACCTAGCTTATTTTCCGGCTTTTGTTTGTCTTTTTGGTGCAGATCTCAAAAAAGGCGCTTAATAGGGAAAAATGGGGGAGAATAAAAAATAAAAAACCTTATTTTATTTAAAGAAACACACTAAAAATTAACAAATTTTCGATTACTAGCGTGATTAACTATCCGCCTTCAAATAAAAAAGCGGCTGAAAAAAGATCGCTTCAGCCGCTTTTCCAATCACAACACTAAAAAGTGATCAGCGATATACTGGAACCAAAATTTCCGTTGCAATAATCACCACCAAAAGGCCCACTAATACAGGAACGGAGGTTCTTTTGACCACTTCAAATGGTGATATTTTTGCCATACCGGATACCGCGACGACAACGCCAGAAACGGGTGATAATGTTCGTCCTAGGTTAGAAGCCTGCAACATAGGGATCACTAAATAGGCTGGATTCACTCCCATCTGTTTTGCTAAATGAGGAATAAGTTCAACAAAGGCATAGAAAGGCGCGTTCCCTGAGCCTGTTGTCATCGCCGCTAACATGGTGATAATGACCAGTACAATCATCATCACTATTGCACCAGAGCCGAAGGATTGCGCTAAACCAATTAGCCCCTTGATAAAGCCAACACTACTTAAGCCTTGTGCAAAGACCCCAGCGGCCACCAACAGCATCACCACACTGGCAAATGCATCAGCCATACCTTTATAACAGGCATCTAACCCCGAATAGACCTGTTTGGCATTGAAACTACGTAAAAATTCAATAACTGCCGCCAAAATAATACAAGCAACAATAATTGTGATGATGTGTAATTCAGGCGCCCACTTACCATCAAAGATCAGCACACCAATAATCGGGGTGAACGGTAAGATGGCATAAAAAGTCGGAGCATGAGTTTTAATTTCACTCACATCCAACATTTCTGTGTTGACCTGCTCTTTTTTATCGAGGAAACGCTGCCAGAAGAAGTGAGCGATAGACATGGCTACGATCGCAATAATTGAAATAGGTAACGTCGTTTTAAAAGCAAAATCAATGAGCGGCATTTCGGCAGCTTCTGCCGCTAAAATCACATCGCCAGAAGTTGGCGCTAAAATAATGGCCGCTGGTGAAGCACAGATAGCGGCTGCGGCGCCACGACTAATCCCCACATTTACCATGACAGGGAACAAGGTCGCCATTAATAATACCCCTAGCCCCGTCGCCGAAGAAACGGCCAATGACATTAAACAAGCGACAATATAAGCGGCAACCATCAACATATAAGGTGAGTTGATCATCTTTAATGGTTTTGACGCAATTTTGACAACAACATCATTTGCGCCAATGTGGGTCATATAAGAGGCAAACCCACACAACACCATGATCATCATCCCTAAGTTGCCACCACGATCCATCAATAAGTATTTTATATACTCAATAATGTCGGTCGCACGCCATCCCGTAGGTTTTACTGCTTCTGGTAAAATACTTTTCCCCATAAGCACGGTAATGATCAGGAGTAAAATACCGCCTGTCATCAACACACCCGTTGCTGAATAGCCTTTGATAATATAGCGCCCAACGCCTATCGCGACGATGACGCCAATTAACAACTCAATCATATACTTCCCCTGCCTGTTTCATTTTTTATTTGATGGTACTTTGCCCAAGATATGAACGGGATTTACTGACGCGGATCATGTCAATATCAGATAATTATGACAAATAAACACATTAGCAATACATTAAATGGTAAATAATTTTATAAGGATGGGAAAAGAAAGACTAGCCCACTGCCGAGCGGAGAAACCATTATCTCGACACGCCACGTGCAGCGCCGTTTGTACCTCATCAAACAGCACAGAATTTGCTTCACCGTAGACAGCTATTTCCTGATCGCGATGGATAAACTGGAGGGAAAAATTTGCGTTTAAAGGGGACGTACTGGTGTTGATATTGGCAGGGATCAGTCTGTTTCTCACGTATTGGAGCATGAGCGAGTATCAGAACCTGACCGAGTGAAAACGGTCAGCCAAAAGATATCAGACGCAGAGCCACAATATCGAATTGACCAACTGCACCATGGACGACAAGCGTAAGAGCGCGTTATCAGCACGTTATCTCAGTGTGTCGGGGAATTCGCGACACAGGACAGTCAGTTAGCCATGCAATACAGGGAAATCAGTCAACAGTTAGAAAACGCTAGTTAAGGGTGTCTTAATTAATGGGGAGTGGACAGGTATTACCACAATAAAACAGGATCTCTATTAGAGGCCTATTTTGAGCAAGGGGATTTTGCTTTTGATGTGGGTAAAAATGATCTAGGCACAACCATTTGGCATTTAGTACGTCAAGGAAAACGAATTGATTAGGCACAAAGAAGAAAATGCGCTGCACCATTGATAACCGTAAAGTGATTCAAAAAGGAGATACCACATCAACGGGCGGTACTGTATTAGAAGGAAGCGATGTTGCTAGTCGGAAAGATATCGATATCGCTACAGAGGGTATGAAAGTCTTTTGTCCGGCGTGTAAAAAAACAGGCACCATCAAGGCCGTAATAATGCCTCCTAGGGTAAAAACTATTCACGTCGTATTGCAAATAGCACTTATCTGGAATTGGAGAAAACCGATTAGCCGCACCAACCTAGTTGCTTTGAGGGGGCGTGTACGCGCAGGAATGTGATTAAAAAATTAAATGATGAATTATCGAAACTGTTCAAAAATCATATCACCTGAAAAACCTCGATACTGTAAATAACGGACTTGCTTGCTTTTTTCTTTAAAGTCGCGAGGAATTTCATCGCCGAATTTTTTACAACGCACATCCGTCGCAAGCTCAAACCAATCCACATCAAGCTGCTCAAACTGCTGTTCAATTAAAGTCGCAGTAAAACCTTTTTGGCGTAATTCCTGCTTGATCCGTAATGGTCCATAACCTTTACGAATATAACTACGTAACTGTAGCTCTATGACGCGAGTATCATTCAGGAAATGCTGTTCACCTAAACGTTCAATTACCCGCTCAATCAACGGCTCGTCAATAATACCGTCATTTTTTTCATACATACGCCGTTTCATGCGTGCTGATAATTCCGCCGTTCCGTAATCACGGCGAGACAGCATAAATAACGCATATTGATATAATTCAGTTTCATTCATATACGACACTCTGTAATAAAAATGGGTACTCAAAGTACCCATTCTATACGCTAAATTATCCGAGCGCAGCTAAGCAGAGATTTAATGCACTTGAGACCCAGACAGTAATTTATAAATGGTATCCGGAGTATAATTACCGTCTTGGTAATAGATGGTCCAGTCGGTGATATCATCACGAGTCAAAGGATATACTTCCCCTTCCTGCATCGTCTTCACATAGAAAGGATGATTGATCAAGCGCCCCTCAAACTGATCACCGTTCCATGAAACGGGTTCAAACCACATATGCTCATGGCCATCGTAGTCATCTTCCTCGTCACGATAACCGATGCCACATTTCACCAAGAAACGCCATTCGCTCTCTTCTTCGGTGTCTGATTTTCCAAGTAGCTTAGAAAAGAAGCCTTTTTTCTGTACTACAGGTTTCGGACCATAGTTATCCAGCATATGGGTAAAGTATTCCCAACGCAATTTAGCCTTACGAGACATATCCGCCGTTTCTTCGTCGGTACGCATAAACATCATGGCGTTTTGATCTTCAAAACCTTTAAAAAAGCTTTCTAAAACTGGTTCTTCTTGTGTCACTCTAAAGAGCATCACAGACGGATGTTGATGAGACTCATCACGATCCTGCCAATCCCCCATAAAACGATTGGAATCAGCATCGCCAAATTCATAATTCATCTCTTCGAGTGGTTTCAAATTATCAATTGGCGTTGATTGCCCAACATGTTTTAAGCCTTCTTCAAACGGTAGCGCCACTAAATACTCATAACCACTTTCTGTTTGTCCGATAAAAATTGGTTCATTAAACTCAATTTTGCCATGTGTAATGCTGTTATTAACAAAGCTCCAAAATAGCTCTGGAATACCGTAATAGGAAGCAATCGGATGTGGAATAATGATTTCCGCTTCGGATAAGCCACAACGTGCAAGGCCATGCGTGTGGAACCAATACATGGTTGGGCCACGCTCCTCGTTCTCTTGCTCTTCACTTTCGTCATGATCATAAATAGCGTGAACAACATATAAAGAATCGATACTTGGCATTAAGTCATCGATAAGTTGGAAATTTAACCATTCACGAGTAAAGACTTTCCCTGCCGCCGATAAATCAAGCCCCAACAATAAATCAGGGACTAATATTTGAATAAGTTTTAGTTGCTGTAGATAGCTAACCAATGGCTGGTCTCGAAATAGACACTCCACAATCACCGCTTGCGGTGCAGCGCTTGCCTCTGCATACAATTCCGGGCTGATTGGATCGGTTGAAAAATAGGGATTAATGACGTACTCAGGATCACTATCCACTAATGAGACATAAAAACGCAGTTCTTCTTCTCCGCGTTTACATGAAAAGAAAAAATCACTTTCACTTTCAGGTAAATAATCAATTTCACCTTCAGTAAAATAGTCTTGCTCTTCTAAACGTAGCTCTAAGAGAGATAACGTTAATTCAGAGGCAGGGATTGCCACCATCATAGATGCTTCTTTTTCACCTTTACCGGCGGCAATATCGAGGTATTGTTGTTTATTATTCATTATATAAGCCTATAATTTATTTACTCGGCAAAGGATAGCAGCTTAGTCTATCGTTTTATATTGTGAATAATCTTAACGAATTCATATTAAAATGATTATCTGTATATTTAGAAATAGTCATTATTCGACAACAACTTATTCTACTTTTCAATCCGAAGTCACTCAGGCACAATAACCTTAATTCAACTATCCTCTTGGATACTCTCTTTTATGACATTTAAATATGGGCTTTAGATATGGCAGAACTCACCAAAGAGCAAAAACAGTACGTTGATCAGCTCGCGATGGAGCGTGTTTTTGATATGAACAATGATGATGTTTTGATCAATGCATTAGAGCAAAAAGTACACCAAATGGAAGATCATTTAAAAGCCTACTTCCATGAGCGTGTGCATTTTCATCAAAACAAACAGAAATAATCAGACGATCGTCAATAAAAGAAGCTCCCCGCTTCTTTTATTGTTTGTGAACACTTCCTTCTCAATCTAATAGACTATAAAAGTAATTGACCAAGCTCAAGTTTTCTTCAAACACAGCATTTAACGCCATCTATTAATTCCCCTATTATGCTAAACTTATCACTCGTCTTTTATAGACTTGTTTTCCCTTGTTTATTTCAATGTTGAGCCTATTTATGACACGCATTCAACTTAGCAAAGCGTTGCTACTCTCTTGTTGTTTTTCTATTCCTGTCAGCTTTGCTGATAGTGATCGCCCACTTTTTTCAATCACCATGAGTGAGTCTGGCGTTCCACAAAATAACAGCGAAGGTGGTATTACGCGCTCATCCTCAAGCGAATCTCGTGTATTACCAATTTGGGGCGATGAAGCACGCGCCCGCGGTTACGATATCCCAGAGCCTTTTGGTGTGAGCTACGGCTATATGAACCTGCGTCAAGATGTTGTCGTGGATAAAATCGGTTTTATTTCTAATTCAAATATGGACTTAGAGAAATTACTCCATATCGAAACTGGGCATACACGTAGTAAAAATGAGTCACATGTCTTAAAGCTTGATGCTTGGGTGTTCCCTTTTATGAATGTGTATGGGCTCTATGGAAAAACAAAAGGAACATCAAAAACAAATCTAAATAACGTAGAAGCCCGAATGAAATTACCTTGGGGCACAGATTGGATTATCCCTATCGGGAAGAATTTACCTTTCGAATTAGAGTATGAAGGGAAAACATACGGCGGTGGTGTCACTTTTGCTGGCGGGTACAACCAATTCTTTACAACCTTAGATGCTAACTATACTAGAACAAATCTAGATATTTTAGACGGCGATATCTCAGCCTTAGTTATTACCCCACGTGTGGGTTATGAGTTTATTTTTGATCCTCTGATTAGCGGTCAAGGAAATACAAAAATTCAAGTTTGGACTGGTGCTATGTACCAAGATATTACCCAACGTTTTAAAGGGGATATCAGTAAGCTTGATCTACCTCCTGACTTAAGCAAATGGATGATATTTGCACCCGGTGACACAAAATTCGATGTTAAACAACATCTTGCCCATAAATGGAATAACATTGTCGGCGCACGCGTTGAACTGACTCGCAATTTTAATGTTCTGACCGAAGTTGGCTTTAATAACCGCAATAGTTTTTATATCTCAGGTGAGTTTCGTTTTTAATGCTGCAGCAACAACACTCTTCTTTATTAAGGCTGACACTGCTCAGCCTTTTTATTGCCCTCCCCACGCAAGCGGAACTGCTACCTGATCGGCAAAAAATTGATGGCTGGTTAAATGATCTTGGTGGTACAAACCATTTCGATGAGAGTAAAACCATTGATTGGGGGTTATTGCCCGGCCCTTTCTACACCCCCGAAATGGGGATTGGTATAGGTACTGCATTAGTGGGGTTATACCGCATTGATAAAAATGATAAAGAGACTCAACCGTCTTCAATAGGTTTAAGTGGCTTTGCCTCTTCTACAGGCGCATTTGGCGTTAACTTTACCAACTATAACTTTATTGACCATGACCAATGGCGGTTATTTGTTTCTGGTACGTTAAACAATATTCCAACCTACTATTGGGGGAAAGGTTACGCCGCCGGTAAGAATGACCATAATAAAGAAAAATATCACTCTCAAGAATTTGAAATTACGCCTCGTGCACTCTATCGTCTCACCGACGCTACTTATATTGGGCTCGGCTGGAACTTTTCTTCTATTAATGCTAACGACCCTGATGATGGTGCTAAACGTTATTTTCAACAATCAATTGGCGGGCAGTCTGTTATTAATTCAGGCATGAGTGCCTACTTTAGTTATGATACACGCGACTTTTTGCCAAATGCGCATCACGGGCAGGCTTTCGAAGCGGTCTACACTTATTTTTCGCCGAGTTTTGGCAGCGATACACGTTTTCAAAGTACCCAATTACAATACGCCTATTACCACGAGCTCACTGAAAACACAGTCATAGCACTCGATAACTATGCACGATTTACCACGGGTGAAGTACCATGGGATCAGCTGTCATTATTAGGTAACGCCAATCGTATGCGAGGCTACTATGAAGGTCGCTATCGCGATAATAATATTTTTACGACACAATTAGAGTTACGGCATAAACTCGATTGGCGTCATGGTATCGTCGGCTGGGTAGGTACAGGCACGATGAGCGATAAAACGGCTGAATTAGGTGAAGGTCATTGGTTGCCTACCACGGGTGTCGGTTATCGTTTTGAATTCAAACCACGTATGAATGTACGGCTCGATTTTGGGGTTGGTCGCAATAGCACTGGTTTTTATTTTCAAGTAGGGGAAGCTTTTTAATGTTACAGCGATTAATCATGCTTATATTCACTTTATTATTAGCAGCATGCCAAAGCACTACCCCCTACAAGCTACCCAACGTTCTTCCTGAGCTGAGTAGTGATACTCACGAATCAGCGACTCAGACATGGCCAGTATTATCCCCTCTAGCACCGCCTCAAGGCCTAAGAGCCTGTTGCGCTTTTGGCTATGATCTGCACGCACAACTTTGGGGTATCCCAGTTCCTTTCTATACGATTGATAATATCGTCGAAGCCGATAAGTTAGGTGAACATCATTATAACGATAGCTTTTTCGGGGCCACCGCCGCTTTAATGGGCGTGAGTAAGGAAAAGGTTGGCCTGTTATATAGCGAGAAAGGCGGGTTTATCGATATTTCCCATGTCAGGGACACGGCTGACTATACCCTCTTTTTGTTTAGTCAAATTTACCCAAAACTGGGGGAAGGCTGGACGCTCAAATTAAGTGATGAACTGGCTAGCCGACAAATCGTCTTCCACTCATTTGCGCCCCCGACTTCCGCTCAGGAGCGTTATACACTTAGCGCTTATTTAGCAGCAAAATTGGCATTCCAGCTAGCAGCTTGGCATGAAATTGCCCAATGGTATGGTTACCAATCTGTTCCCGGCTTTTCCGAGGGGATCTCAGCTTTTTCACCAGAAGACCTCTATTCCAACCTACTTGGCGCCCGTTTAGCCATGACATTAATTTTACAGGGGAGAGCGCAATCATTACCGATGTTTTCTCAATCTCTGGAAAACACCCTGCCTATCGCATTGGAGCAGCTAGGTGCGAATAGTAAATCACAAACTCGGAAGATGTTCGACCGTGTCGATGGCTTATGGTGGAATAGCTACCAACGAGTTCCTGAAAAATTCCTTGTGTTAACCCGTGACTACGATACCTCAGATAATCGTTATCCTTTAATACCTTTGCAAATGATACCCACTGAGCACTTACGTTTAAGTTTGCCTAACGAGTATCGAGGCTATGTTTTACACCAGCTTGCGCAACTTAGGTTATTACCGACAAAAAAGATGGCCCAATTGCCTATTCCGCAAACCTATTGGACCGTCGCTGATTTTCCAGCCTTATCCACCAAAGCGCAAAAACAGGATCAACAGCAGCAGCGATTGTCGTTTTAAAACAACCTAAACGAAAATAGGTGGAGATTGCTCACTTAGGCTAAATTTTCACCGATTTTTCACCCCCTCCCCCGCATTTTTTAGCTCATTTTTTCACCCGAAAACTGCTCATATTAATATCATCACCCTTTGATAAAAACGCAAATTACCAATTTTGTATAAAAAACAGGCTATCGATCGCTTAATAAATAAGCAAAATAACCTTATAATAACGAGGTGAACTGTATGTTATTTACCCATATTTGAGTTAGGTTAACTTGTTTTTTGCATCAATTCATCATTAATATTTATTAGTTTTAAGTGTAATATTAACACAAGAAACATAAAAACATTATTAAACAAGGATAAATTAAACAAAAAATAAATCACAATGTGAAAATGCAGTAATTTAGCTAAAGTCAGCCGGATAAAAGTAGCTACCCAAAAATTATTCTGTTACTATTCGCTCGATTTTTGTTCAGAGAAATTAGGAGAAGCAAATGCCCTCTCGAACGATGAGGACAAACGCCGTCTTCGCTTTCTTACTGTTATTTTTATTTTCGGGGTTGAGTTTTGGCTCAACAAGTACCAGTACCACACTCAAGAAAGAGTATTCTCACAAGGCCGTGCAGAGCTCAAATCAGGCTCATACACCTCTGCCTGATTTGCGAAAATACCCATCCGGTACACCACGTAAGAAAGCGTTTTTAAAAACGATTGTCCCTGTGATTGAAAAAGTCAATCAAGAAATCATGGCTGAGCGTAAATGGTTACTTTCTGTACGCAAAAACAAAAAGTGGAGCGCACAAGAACTTCGCCGTCTAGCTCAAATATGTAATAGCTATGGTATGACCTGTACCAGCCCAAATAGAGTCAATTGGGATAAGCTGTTAAGCCGTGTTGATATCATGCCAACCCATTTGGTTGCGACCCAAGCAGCCACTGAGTCAGGTTGGGGAACGTCACAGCTAGCACAGCAAAACGGTAATTTATTTGGTATGAGATGCGGCAGAGGTTGCCAAGTCAATCAGGGGAAAATTAAAGGCTATTCCGCCTATAACTCTGTTGAAGAGACCGTGTCTGCCTATATGAAGAATATGAATACTCACAATGCCTACGAGTCACTACGATCGTCTAGAGCAAAACAACGTTTATCAAAAGATGAGCTAGATACAACCAAGCTTATCAATGATATGAAAGGGTATTCACAACTAGGTTCCTCTTATAACCGTTATTTGCAAGAGATGTACGTGAGCAATGAAGAACTGATTACACAAGCTCAAAAAACGGCATCGACTCGAATTTAATTTGTATCACCAGGTACAAGTACTCATCTAAAATCCACTTTTTTATAAAGTGGATTTTTTCTTATTGCAACCAGGCCGATTATTAATATGATGTGAATACACATTTATACTTCAAATAATTCGAGATGCCGTTAAGCGATACAGAAACACACACTAAGTAGATCCCCTATTTTGTGGCACGTGTGAATAAATGTAGTCGGTAGCGCAGCTAACTTGATGTATGACGAGTATGCAACAATAATTAACAATCTGAGTCTTATATGAATTTTTTCTCATTCGAGTTTCTTGGCTCTTTTTTGGTATTTTTCCTTATTTACTGGAGCTGCCAGCCTAGTGCGAAGCTTCAAAATGGGCTACTAATAACCGCAAGTTATTTTTTTGTTTATTCCTTTAATCCCGATTTTGCTTATATCTTATTCGGCTATACCTTATTTATTTATTTTCTTACTAATTGGGTTTCAAATTGGCTTTCCAATAAATGGGTATTTACATTACTCGCGATAGGAATAATCAGTTGCTTTACTGCATTTAAATACTACTCATTTTTTCAAGAAACACTCCAGCAAACCTTCGATAAATTGGGGCTTAATGTAGGTTTACCTATTATTGAATTATTAGCGCCGCTTGGACTCTCTTTTTATGCTTTCCATTCCGTCAGCTATACACTTTCAGTTTGCCGCAAAGAGATCCCCAAAGCCGATTTCTTCGATGTCGTGCTATACCTTAGCTTTTTTCCGAGTATTGTCGCTGGTCCAATTAACCGAGCAAAGAATTTTATTCCACAAATTCAAGCAGAAAGCCGCGAAATACTGGATGCGCGAAAAGCAATCCTACTTATTTCATTAGCGCTGGTTAAACTGTTTCTATTTAGTGCCTATTTATCGGAAAACTTTGTGAACCCTGTCTTTGATGCGCCAGCAGGCTTCAGTGCAGGGGAAATACTCGTCGCAACCTATGCCTATGCATGGAATATTTATTTTAACTTCTCAGGTTATACCAACTTAGTAACTGGTATTGCCTTACTCTTAGGTTTTCGAGTTCCTGTTAACTTTAATGCGCCTTATATGGCGGCCAACTTAAAGGAATTTTGGGCGCGTTGGCACATTAGCCTCTCGACATTTATCCGTGACTATATCTATATCCCACTAGGAGGCAACCGAAAAGGCTTTAGTCGGATGAATACGAATGTCTTTTTGGCAATGGTGATTTCTGGATTATGGCACGGTGCGGCAATGACCTTTGTTATTTGGGGAGCCATTCATGGCCTAGGGATTGTCTTACTCAACCTTAAGAATCTATGGATGGAAAAATTAGGTTGGGCCAATAATCGATTTAATCACACCGCGACCACACTTATATCGCGCATTGTGACATTCCATTTTGTCTGCTTTGCTTGGATATTCTTCCGCAGCCAAACCTTTGATGACGCACTCATGATGATCTCACAGTTTGGGGCGCCTGGATTTATTGCATCGATAGGCTCCAACCTCGGCCTATTAATCGCATTTTGGGCATTATTGCTGTTGTACCCTTATTTTGTACAGTCATATCACTATATTGCGAAAAAGTACCAAAATATAGCTTGGTACTATTACCCTATTCCACTCGCGCTTATTTTGACTGTTATGTTTATGCTTTCACCTTCAGGAATGCCGGGATTTATTTATGCTAACTTCTGAGTTTAAAAGAAATCTAATAAAAACCGGACAAGTCTTTTTTATTGTTTTGGTCGTAGGGCTATTATTAATTTGGCTCAATCAAGGTTCATTAGAGCGTTTTTGGCAGCAAAAATATCACCGCGATCCCCCTTGGGCGTCTCTGTCTGGAAACCCTGTTTGGGATTATGGTGCTTATTTAAATGAGGGTTCACTCGCTGCGGGTAGTACTTTCCTCTATCATGTGTCAGGGCAACATGCTCAAGATACTAAAGACGCAGAAGCACTTGCCATCGCAAATGAAAATAGCAAACGCACCTTTCCTGAAGGCTATCAAGTTGGGCTACATTTTATTAATGGCTATCTCTATCCGGCAGAATCTCTCTCTGTCACCTTCCCTGAATTACTCAAACGCCAACAAGCGCGGGCGACATTAAAGGGCAACAAACTCGGTCCAGTAAAAGTCGCTCATACCGGGCCTATTGAGCCTAAAACGGTGGCGAAATTAGAGAAAGGTGATCAGGTTCTGTTTGCGGGTGATTCGATGATGCAAGGTGTCGCACCACATGTGAAGAATATGCTATTGAAACACTATAATATCGATAGCATTAACCTGAGTAAGCAAAGCACGGGGCTTGCTTATCCACGCTTTTTTAATTGGCCGCAAACCATTTCTAAAGCGTTGAATGATAACCCTAAAATTAAAGTGCTGGTGGTTTTCCTTGGCCCTAATGACCCATGGGATATGCCACCAGATACGGGCTATAAATATGTGAAGTTTAAAAGCGAAATATGGGAGCAGGTGTATCGTTCTCGCATTAATGATATATTAACGACTGCGCGCCAACATAATGTCGATGTTATCTGGGTTGGCCCTCCCAATATGCGCAAATCTACTCTATCAGAAGGTATGAGGTTCCTAAGGAGTCTCTATCAATCCGAAGTCGAAAACAGTGGTGAAATTTATTTTTCCGTGAATGATGTCTTTAAATACAAAGACCTCACTTACTCCGATTATTTCGGCGACGATAGCAGCAAAATTAAGCTCAGAAGTGGTGATGGGATCCATTTCAGCCCCAAAGGGCAACAAGCGATAGCTGAAAAAGTATTTTCATTAATTCATTTTGAAGAGGAAAAAGAGATACCTCATGAAGCAGAACAAACTGCGTCAAGCCAAATCCAAGTTAGCGGCAGCTAGCGTCATCGCTTTGCTGTCGCTAAGCTTGTTGTCCTGTCAACAAGATGCCGAGCGGACGAGTCAAGGTTCAACACGAGGTGGTACACTCACAAATGTGAATGTACGTGGGCAGCTCATCAATAACGCTGAGCCAAACCTCAGCCACTTTGCGAGCAAACTAAAGCAAGGTCATCAACAGGTCCATATTGTTCAAATTGGGGATTCTCATACTGCTGCCGATTTCTTTAGCGGTAATTTAAGAACATTGTTCCAACAACGCTATGGTGATGCGGGGCCAGGTTTTGTACCTGCGATTTCCATTCCGGGGCAGCGCACTGCGACAATTAACCGTAGAAGCGATAAACAGCAATGGGAACTGTTTAGTAGCCGTAAGGATGAGCGTTTCGATTACCCTCTTGGTGGGCTTATCGCGTTACCAATGACATCGGCGAGCACTGTACAACTGATGCCATTGCAAGCGGCAAATGGGGTTTATCAACTGCAAGCTCTTTACCAAAACACAGCGGGCAGTCAGATGAGTGTCTCCCCTGCGGCTTCATCACCCGTTGCATTACCCGCAACAGGCAATTATTGGCGCTTCTCTTCTCCTGTGAATACTCAGTTACCGGCTGAAGTTACTGTAAGTAATGACAATAACCTCAAGCTAGGAGGGTGGCTGTTGCGCTCAAATCGTCCGGGCGTTATGTTATCGGCGATCGGCATTAATGGCGCGACAATCAATATGATTGATAAATGGCAGCCACAATGGGTTGAAACATTGGCACAGATGTCACCCGATATGGTGATCTTAGCTTATGGCACTAACGAAGCATTCAACGACAAGTTAGATTTAATTGCGTACCAGCAAAGCTTGCGTGAGAAAATTCGTCAAATCCGCCAATATATGCCAAAAAGTGTCATCGTTTTAGTCGGCCCTAATGACTCGATTAAATTTAACGATGCCACAAGCTGCGATGCCAAAATGCCTGTGCATTTAAAGAATGTTATCAAGATCCAAAAAGCGATAGCAGCACAAGAAAATACCCTATTCTGGGATTGGCAGGATTTTATGGGTGGGCCTTGCTCGATTCGTTCATGGGCCGCACAGGATCTCGCACGACCTGATAATGTTCACTTATCTGCCGAAGGCTATAAAAGAAGTGCGCAAGGCTTTTATCAACAGCTTAGCCAGTTATTAAACTAATCTAAAAAGCAAATGGCGAGATACGCTCTCGCCATTCTTTTTAGCAGCAAAGACATTCATCTCATTATCTGCCACTCTTATTACCATCGCCCCTATAAACAACAATGCTCGTATGGTACGGATCTCCTATCGAGTGGTCATACAAAATTCGCTTAATGAATCTCTTTGGAATTGCCCTATTTTACTCACTCCTCCCCGAACGCGATTGGCTTTCGGGGAGTCGTTAAATTACAAGAAAGCGAAGAAGATCATACCGACTATTGCCCCTGTAGTACCGAGGATAGTTTCCATAATGGTCCACGTTTTCAATGTCTGAGCTTCCGTTGCCCCCGTAAACTTACCAAACAACCAGAAACCGGAGTCATTCACATGGCTTAAAATGAGTGAGCCACCAGAAATACAAGTCGCTAATGCCGCCAATTGTGCCCCTGAATAACCTAACTCACCAACTACAGGCAAGACTAACCCAACCGTTGTTAAACAGGCTACCGTTGCCGAGCCTTGGATCACACGGACAGCGCCAGCAAGGACAAAACACGCAACGGCAATAGGCAAGCCTGCACCGATTAATGAATCACCTAATGCAGGGCCAACACCGGAGTCAACAAGTACTTGCTTAAAGACACCACCAGCACCCGTTACCAATAAAATGATCCCCGCAGGTTGGATTGCCGCAGAGCAAACCTCCATGACTTTTTCTTTATTCATGCCATAGCGGAAACCTAAACCGTAAACAGCTAGCAGACACGCTAATAATAAAGCCGTAAATGGATGACCAATAAACTCAAGCCAATGCTCAAGCGTAGAGCCTTTTTCAACCAAGTGTGTTCCGATGGTTTTCAGGCCTACTAATACCAATGGGAACAAGACTAAAGATAGGCTAAACCCGAAACTTGGCATTTTGCCGTGATCCATCGTTGGTGCTTGGTAATCCGCTGGGATATCAATACTGACGTGTTTACTAATAAAACTGCCAAAGAGTGGGCCTGCCAATAACATACCGGGTATTGCCGCACACAGACCAATTAAGATCATCCAGCCATAGTCGGCGCCCATTTGTGAAGCGACCAACATTGGTGTAGGCCCTGGGAGTAAGAACGCAGCCGCAGCTGCTACCCCTGCAAACAACGGAATAGCCATGCGAACAACATTATGACCTGTGCGGTTTGCTACAGCGAATACCACCCCAATCAACAGCACGATCGCAACATCAAAAAATAGTGGTAATGCACAGATTAAACCGGCGATCCCTACAGCATAATGCGCTCTTTTCTCCCCAAATAATTGGAGTAGTTTTGTCGCAACCTGATCGAGCGCGCCTGTTTCGTGTAAAATTTTCCCAAACATGGCGCCAAGTGCGACAACGATAGCCAAGAAACCGAGTGTTCCTGCCATCCCTTTTTGCATCGTTTCTGTGATGTCTTGCACTGGCATACCTGAAAATAATCCAGCGCCGATAGAGACAATCATCAATGCAACAAAAGCATGTAAACGGGCGTACATGACAAGAAACAGTAATAAAACCACAGAGCCGACCGCAGTCAGAACGAGTGTCAGTGTGCTTAATGCTTCAACTGGGGTGTTCATGAATTGCCTCCAGAAACAATTTGATGAATAGCCGTACGTGTATTTTCAATCACTTCATCAAGTGATGGGCGAATATCGACAACATGAACATCCTGTTCTTCTGATGTAGGCTCTTGCAGTGCCTGAAATTGTGATACCAACATTTCAGGCTTAAAGAAGTGCCCTTTACGTGCTTTGAGGCGATTTTCAATGAGCTCAGCATCCCCTTTCAGGTAGATAAAATAGAGATTCTTATTACCTTCTCTTAACTTATCGCGATAACTTTTTTTCAATGCAGAGCATACAACCAAAGAAATAGGGTTGGTTCGCTGCATTGCAAAAATGGCATCATTTAATGCTGCAAGCCAAGGTTGGCGATCTTCATCATTCAGTGCGTGGCCCAAAGCCATTTTTTGAATATTTGCTCTCGGATGCAGAAAATCACCATCTAAAAAAGCCGCATTTGTTTTTTGAGCGACACCGCTTGCGACAGCCGATTTACCGCTACCCGATACCCCCATAAAAACAAATGTATAATTTTGTGCTTGGGTATCACTCATGGGAAACTCCTCAGGTGTTAAATAAAAAAGGTACGCTTATTTTTTGTTTACCGATGATAGAAACCGAATTGTTACCGGTAACAGTTACCAGTAACATTATCAGCAGTGCGGCTATTTTTAGCAATTATCTTGATAGGGAAATAAAGAGATCTGTGATGCCTCTCTCACTAATATGCTGCATCACTTTTTAATTTCAAATACTTTCACCGGGCAGTAACTCAAAACCAACATCAAATAACGTTTGTGGTAACTTTTTACCATTAATGCGCGCAAGCAGTACTTCGGCGGCCTTACGCCCCATACTATCCCGAGGGGTTAAAACACTGGCTAATTTCGGCGTCATGACTTGCCCAACATCATGACCGTGAAACCCTGATATTGCCAAATCTTCAGGAACTTTAATGCCAAGACGCTGGCACTCAAAAATAGCACCGATGGCAAGGTCGTCGTTGGTACAAAATAAACCATCTGCCTCGGGGTATTTTTCTTTGCACTCATGAAGTAACTGAGCGCCTAATGAATAAGAAGAGCTTGCTTGCGTCATCACATTACGAGGCTCCAACCCCGCATCACGCATCGCTTGCTCATAGCCTTGTAGCCGAATAAAGGTCCGTTCATCATATCGAGCGCCAAGATACACCACATGTTGGCAGCCACGCGCTAACATAGCTGCTGTCATCTGCCGTGAGGCTTCAAAGTTATCAATACCGACAGCAACATCTAAACACGGAGAGACGCTATCCATGATCTCAACCACAGGGATCCCCGCGGTCTTCAACATTCTAAGCGTACGATCAGTATGGGTACGCTCTGCTAAGATCACACCGTCAATATTGTAAGAAAGTAGAAAAGTTAAGCGCTCCTCTTCTTTTTCAGGAAGGTAACCATAGTGTGCTAGCATGGTTTGATAACCATAATGGTCAGTCACTGTTTCAATACCGCGGATCACTTCAGCAAAAACTTGGTTGGTCAGCGACGGTAACAGAACACCAATCGCATGGCTGGTTGCATTAGACAGCAAATCAGGGGCCTTATTGGGAATATACCCTAACGCTTCCACCGCTTGAGCAATTTTACCGCGTAACACTTCAGAAACCTGCTCTGGGTTTCGCAAAAAGCGACTAACTGTCATTTTCGTGACACCGACTCTGTCGGCAACATCCTGTAGTGAGGGTCTTTTTTTCTTCATATATTCCGTGTTTCTAACTTACGCAAGTGCGAGTGACTATGTTCAGCGATCTTTGTATGGATAGCAATGTTTGTTACTGATTTACATCACAGAATAGCGGAGTTTTCCGACTAATGTCTCTTTTGTTATTGACTCCTTAGTATGACTCCGTTAACTTCCGCGCTATATATCAATAAATATAACGAAATTTCTTTTTAGCACTATGGGAATCAATCGTAGACTCTTTATTCAATCCTGCGCGGCGTTAGCGGCACTCGCTTATTTGCCTGCTTATGGGCGCATTGAACAAGCGTTGTTTGGTGTATTACCACAACCAAACAAAATCCAGCGTGTAATGAGTTCTGGTCCACCTGCAGATTTACTGCTATTTGCTTTAGCCCCTGAAAAAATGGTTGGATTCTCATCCATTCATTTGCAAAAAGAGCATGACGAACTATTTGCTCAACAATGGCGAGATTTGCCTATTTATGGTCGCCTAGCAGGTCGAGGAAGTACGCTATCTTTGGAAAAGCTGCTCGATTATAACCCACAGTTAATAATTGATACTGGAAATATTGATGACACTTATCGCTCTCAGGCGGCGAAACTTGCCAAACAAACAGGCATTGCTTATTTACTGATAGCCGGAGGGCTACAAGATTCAGCACAGCAATTACTTCAACTCGGTGAGACCTTAAATGTACCGCAGCAAGCTCAAACGCTCAGCACACTTGCCAAACACTATTTGCAAGACGCGAAACAATTCGCCATACAACACCATGCGAATGCCCCCAGTTTCTACCTAGCTAGAGGCGCCAAAGGTTTACAAACAGGCACCCGAGGCTCTATTCATACTGAAGCCATAGAAATATTAGGTTTCCGTAATGTCGCCGATATTCCTAATTTTAGGGGGTTAACAGAGGTTTCAATGGAACAACTGTATGATTGGAACCCCGATATTATTATTACTCAATATCAAGAAGCCGAGGAATTTATTCGCCAATCCGCGTTATGGAAAGGGTTAACGGCGGTTGCCACTAACCAATTACTGACCTTTGGAGGAATGCCATTTGGTTGGCTTGATGGCCCCCCAGGAATTAACCGCCTCTTAGGCATGCGCCGGTTACAAAGCCATTTTGATCAACAAATCGAATCCACCATACGCGATGACATCAAACAATTTTTCCATCTGTTTTATCACTCATCGGTGACTGATACGCAAATTGATAGATTGATGGAATTATCATGAGTCGCACAATCAAACCGTTACTTCTTGTTATCGTTTTTATCGGCGCCCTGATCATTGCATTAATTAGTGGTAAGTATTCACTTACGCTTAATCAGCTCATTGATTTAGTTGTGTCTGAATTTACCTCACAAACTCTCGCCGATGACCCACGCAATGCCACTGTTTTTTGGCAAATACGTTTTCCTCGCACACTCGCCGCGATGGTGATTGGAGGAGGACTGGCGATTGCAGGAGCGGCTTATCAGGGAATGTTTCGAAATCCATTAGTATCACCCGATATACTTGGGGTTTCAGCGGGGGCTGGGGTAGGTGCTGTTATTGGTATATTTTTAGGTCAATCGCTGCTCTACATTCAACTAGCCGCCTTTGTTGGTGGGCTATTGGCAGTATCTTTAGTGTGCCTAATTGCCCGAATGGCGCGCCAGCATGACCCCATTTTATCTCTCGTCTTAGTTGGTGTTGCGATCAGCGCCTTATGTGGTGCAGCCATCTCTTTAATAAAAATTCTTGCAGACCCTTATACCCAATTGCCTTCTATCACCTTCTGGCTATTAGGCGGGCTTTCATCCATCACCCAAAGCGACCTACTGTCTGTGTTGCCCATTATGTTGGTTGGCATTATGCCACTGTTACTGTTGCGCTGGCGCATGAATTTACTGAGTCTCTCTGATGAAGAAGCGAAAAGTTTGGGTATCAATGTCAGCTTAATGCGAACAATATTTATTATTTCAGCAACATTGATTACCGCCAGTGCGGTATCCATTGCAGGGATCATCGGTTGGATTGGCTTAATCGTTCCGCATATCACCCGAATGATAGTGGGCGCTAACTTCCGCTATCAACTCCCTGCCTCAATGGCTATTGGAGCCATTATGTTACTCATTACCGATACACTCGCTCGCACTATTGCTTCCATTGAGCTTCCACTCGGCATATTAACTTCAGCGGTCGGTGCCCCTTTCTTTTTGGCAATCCTTTTACAAACACGGAGTGCCAAATGAACCTAATCAGACTGGAAAATGTGGCGATTGGCTATCATCATCAAGCCATTATGACAAAAATTAATTTCGCGTTACAAGCTGGCGCGATGACCTGTCTTCTCGGTGCGAATGGGTGCGGCAAAACAACGCTAATGAAAACTTTATTAGGGCTTCTTCCTGCTCTTGAAGGTCACATTTTATTAAAAGAAAAGTCACTCACCTCTTATAAACCGGCTGATATAGCGAAAGTAATTGCTTACGTACCTCAAGCTCATGATACCCCGTTCACCTTTACTGCCATAGATATGGTCATGATGGGGCTGACGCCTCACCTCTCACTCTTTTCTGTTCCCGGCGCCAAAGAACGCGTACTCGGGCTAGAACAACTAAAAAAGCTGGGGATTGAGCATCTTGCCTCGCGTTTATACAGCACCCTCAGTGGGGGAGAAAAACAGTTAGTATTGATAGCCCGAGCCTTAATCCAAAAACCAATCATGTTAATTATGGATGAGCCCGCCGCGAGTTTAGACTTTGGTAACCAGATCCGTTTATTGAAGCAAATTGAACAATTAAAAGCAGATGGGATCACTGTTCTCATGTCGACTCATCACCCACAACATGCTGCCGCCATTGCAGATAATGTTATCTTACTGGATAAACATGCTGGCGTAAGACAAGGCTCTGCCGAAAGTATGTTAACACTTACCAACCTAGCAAGACTCTATTCTATTGATGAAGAGAGTATTGCCGCTCATTTTCAGCTTCCAGCTCATTTTACTCGCTAAGGTGAAAGTTATGCTTATTGACCAATTAGATTTTGCTCAGATGTACCAACAACATATGCAACAAGCCCAGCGTTCACGCAAAGAGCCTGAGCATTGGGATAAAAAAGCGCAAAAAATGGCACAAACCTGTGCAAACCCACAAGATCCCTACTTAATTCGTTTTCGTGAACTCATGGATTTTACTGGTGCAAAAACCTTATTGGATGTCGGATGTGGGCCGGGCTCTGTCTGTTTGGCACTGGCAAAGCATTTCACCACCGTCATTGGTATTGATTACAGCCAAGGTATGCTTGATGCTGCCCAAGAGCGTGCGAAAGCAATGGATATCAATAATGTTCAATTTGAACAATTAGCATGGGAAGATAACTGGGCGCAATTGCCTAAAGTCGATATCGCCGTCGCTTCACGGTCCACTTTAGTCGATGACCTTAAAACAGCCTTATTGAAGCTCAATCGCCAAGCAAACTTACGTGTTTACACCACGCATACTGTAAACCCAACCTTTATTGATGAAAATATCATCCAATTTATTGGTCGGGAAGTCGTTCGCTTACCGACTTACATCTATGCGGTGAATATTTTGCATCAAATGGGAATAAATGCGCGAGTCGATTTTATTAACAGCCCAGATAAAGGCGGATTTGAACAGGTTGAAGATTTTGTCGAAAGCGTCAATTGGTCACTCAAAAATCTCTCTGATGAAGAGATTGCAAAATTACACCAATATTACGACCTGCAACTCGCGTCAGGAAAGCGCATTCCCTATCCTGCGCGCAACTGGGCCATGGTGTCATGGGATGTTGTTGATGAAATGAGTCTAACATTATGATTTATTTACCCGATAGTTTTATCGACCAGCTACTTCTTGATGATATTCAATATGGCGATTTAACAACACGCTCTTTAGGCCTACATACTCAAGCAGGCACAATGACATTGGTTTCGAAACAGGGTGGGTGTATCAGTGGTATTGATGTTGCCTCACGCATGCTAAATAAACTCGGTATTGATTTTCAAGCTAATTATCGTGATGGCGACGTGGTTCCAGAAAATAGCTGCTTAATAAAAGCCTCTGGAACAGTAGAAGCCCTTCATCAAGCATGGAAAGCCGTACAAAACGTCCTTGAATGGTGCTGCGGTGTTAGTCACTACACCCACCAAATGGTCAGTCTCTTAAAGCGTTATCAACCTGATGCCCAACTTGCCTGTACAAGAAAAACGGTGCCGGGAACAAAGTTACTTGCATTGACCGCTATTATTGCTGGCGGCGCTATTATTCACCGAGCAGGGAGTGCGGAAAGCATTCTATTGTTCACCAACCATCGTCGTTGTCTTGCCGACCCCGATGATTGGCACTCGCATATTCATACACTTAGGGAAGCCGCCCCTGAAAAACAGATTATTGTTGAGGCAGATAATAGACAACAAGCGACACTCGCCATTGAGGCTGGCGCCGATATTGTTCAATTAGATAAATTCAGCCCAGCACAAATCCGCCAATTGCATCAACAAATACAAACACAAAATCGTTTATGTCGGCTATCTGCGGCTGGAGGGATCAACTTACAAACAATAGAAGCGTATGCGCAAACAGGTATTAGATTGTTTGTCACATCGGCTCCTTATTACGCTCCCCCCAGAGATATCAAAGTAAACATTTTCACAGGATAGACCTAATTTAAACGAACCCTATGTTGCAAAGGGTTCGTTTTCTCAATAAACGACGCACATCGTTATATAAAAAACAACATATCGATTTAGGCAAATTGGAATTTTATGATGAAAATAAAACAGATCACTTATTTAGTTGGGATGGCACTATTTACTACACACAGCTTTGCAGCCACCTCTGAAAAATTAGCTAATCGTGATGTGATGAGTGTTTGGAGTACACCACTTGCAGCCGATGAAAACATCATGACTCAAGCGCAAATGAAGCAGCTGAATAAAACAAATGTTGCTCAAGCGCTTAGTACAATGCCTGGTGTAGTGATCCAAAAATCAGGTAATCGTAATGAAACTCAAGTGAATGTCCGTGGTTTTGATAGTCGCCAAGTACCTGTGTTTTTTGATGGTATCCCAACTTATGTTCCTTATGATGGAACATTAGATCTTGGGCGTTTTATGACCAGCGAACTCGCTAGTGTTGAGTTGTCGACAGGCTATACGTCATTGTTACAAGGCCCCAACTTGATGGGTGGCGCCATAAACTTAACGACCGCCACACCTAAAAAACCTTTAGAGGCCAATATCAATCTAAATCAAGGCTTTGCTCGCGGCGCTGATAATGCGCGCAATATCAGCGCTCGTTTAGGCGGTCGTAACGATCTTGGCTTTATTCAGCTCAGTGGTAGTCAATACAAACAGCGTTTTATGGGGTTGCCTGATTCGGCTGATAATAACCCATTAGCCGGTAGCCACGGTCGTCGAACTAATTCAGCCACAGACGATAAGCGTTTAATGTTAAAGATGGGCTGGACGCCACGCGACGCTGATGAGTATGTGGTCACTTATTTAAAACAAGATGGCGATAAAAATAGCGCCCCCAGTGCTGATAATAAAAAACAGCAAATTTGGCAGTGGCCAGAGTATAACAAAGAGAGTATTTACTTTAATGGTACGACCCAAGTTACCAATGATATTGCGCTGCAAAGTCGGCTCTATCACGACAAATTCAAAAATACGCTCCATCAATACAAATCAGTTCAGGATTATCGAGCAGGCAAATACAATTACAGCCACTATGACGATTACAGTAATGGTGCCGATATGCGTATCGATTTTACCCTTCGTGAAATAGACATGCTGTCGTTCGCTGCCCACTGGAAAGAAGATATCCACCGCGCACGTAGTAATAAAATCGTTCCTTATGATCGTTATAAAGATCAAACTTGGTCAATCGCCACTGAATACCAATGGGTTGCAACCGATCAGCTTGATATCATTGGTGGGCTTGGCTACGACTGGCGCAATAGTGATGATGGGAAGCGTTATTTATACAATAAACAAAATGTCGTTACTGGGATTGAAAGCTATGAAGATAACCGCCAACGTGCCTTCAATTGGGAACTTATGGCCCGTTATCATCGAGCAAACAATGATACGGTACAATTTTCAGTGTCAGATAGAAGCCGTTTCCCAACCCAAAAAGAGCGCTACACTAAAAATAAGATGAAAAACAATGATAGTTTTATCATCAACCCGCATCTTGATGCAGAGCGTGCTTTAACATTTGATCTCACTTATAAAGGCTACATCACCGCCGATTGGTCCTACAATGCTAGCGCTTATTATAATCATGTCTCTGATGCCATCATGGCACACTACATACATTATGACCCCGCCGCGGGCAGCGACGTTTATCAAAACCGTAATAGCGGTAAGGTTAATTATGCTGGGATTGATTTAGGCAGTCATGGCCAAATTACTGACTGGATGGCTGCGGGTTTAAGTTATAGTTATATTCATGCTGACCCAAAACACGATAGCGCAAAACATGTTGCAGAATTACCAACACATAAAGCGTTCGTTTGGATTAAGTTTATGCCTAATGAACCATTTAGCATTACAGTAACAGAAGAAGCAAGAAGTTGGGCATTTAATTATATTGATAGTAATGAGAAAGTTAGGGGTTTTGCAAAAACGGACATTCGCTTTAATTATGATCTAGGTCATGGAATTTCTATAAATTCGTCAGTGAATAATTTATTTGATAAGTCATATCAATATACCTCTGGATATATTGAAGAGGGTCGTAATTACTGGTTGGGATTTGAATATAACTATTAACCATCAATTAATTTAGGTAAGAGGTTCATCTCTTACCTAATAATTAAATAGATAATAAGACTTATATTAAATCACTATTTTCAAATAAAATTTAATAATATAGGTGCTTGTACTTAGGATTCGTCTTAATAATATTTAATCTCTTAAGCCCATTATCATAGCCAAACCTATATTTTAGTGATATATGGTTTTTTACACATATTTAATGCTATATACAGATATATAATTCTAACTTTACATAATTATACATTACACAACTCTGTTTTATCAGCTATATCTATATATTTAAGTCTAAACTCATCAAAGTCTCATAGCGCAATACTTGAAGTTAATTGATTCCGTATTTAGACTATAGGAATTATAAATATTCATAAAAATATACTTTTACTAATACTTTTAGATTTTAGAAAATTATTCAGTTTTTATCATGATTTCGCCGTCTTAGGATTAGAAATTAGAGAGAGCAACCGTGTTCATGAAAAATAGCAAAGACTATCTCATAAATAATAAATTTATTTTTGAGACAGGTAAGAACTTCATTTTTATAAAGAATGAAGTTGATAAGTTCGTTGAGTTATCAAAGCCTGCATCACGACTATTGAATGAAATCATCATACTTAACCAAAAATCCAAAATTGCTACAAGAGAAGAGCTACTGATAAAAGTTTGGGAAGAGTATGGCTTAGTAGGTTCAAACAATAACTTAAATACTTATATTAGTGAAATAAGAAAGAAATTTGAGTTGATCGGTATCGACCCAAAATCTATTGTTACCGTTCCTAAAAAAGGGTTTCGTTTTGATTGTGACGCCTTAGAAACCATCACTGATGAAAACGATACGCCATATTTGCCAGAAGAAGAGATAGTCGTACTAAATAGCAGTGATGTTACTTTAGGTTTAGATGACTATGAACATTCCGTTACGTATTCTTCACAATATAGTGAAAAAAATGCTGAGGAAGCAACAACTCAATTTGTTGATCAGAAATCAATTATAGAAGAGCATCTTCATCAACCACGACAAGATAATTCGATATCAGAATTATCATCAACCGTACAAGAAGAGCCACAACTGCTCAAAATACAGAATAAGGGTAAATTTAAAAATAACCCTATTTTGTTCGCTTTGATTGCAATGTCATTATTTTTGTTCATTTTTGTTTTCTATTACACCACTAATTCTAATGCAAGCATGGAAGTAAATAGCTACATGACAGTCAGTGAGCGAGACAAATGTTTGATACAAATACCTATTAATCTCATTGAAAGCTCAACAAAAGATAGCATCGATTTTGTGAATAAAAAACTTGATAAATATAATGTAAATTGTCAAGAGCCTAAACGTGTTATCTTACTTTCAGAGCCGAATAGTATTCAGTCTATTGATAAAAATATATCCCTTAGTATTTGTAAGGAAAAAAAGGCTCAATATGACTGTGTATCAATCAATGATCAGAGAATTTAAATGAAAAAATATATTTTATTGTTTTTATTTGTTTTTATTTCGGCTGTGGCAACAACAACATTTATCTATAATAAAGATAATGATGTGAATATTTGTAACTCTGATATTTTATGGATAAAAGATAACGGTACCGATGATGGGATTATGCTGAAGTCAAAAACCAGTGTACTCGTCGCAGATGATAACACCGGAAGAATGAATATGTATGGTTATATCAAGGAGAATAATATTTTTTATCGCCTTGATAGAGCGCTCTATTTTAGCTACCACGCGATTGATAAAAATAACCATTATTCGATACGGTTTAAATCGTTATCGATCACAAGTTCGGATAACGTTCCTCAAAAGCTGTTTGCAAACTTTATTCAGCTTGAAGAAGAAAAAATACACTATTATATTAATTTAACTAAAATGGATGATAATATTTACATTATCAAAGATGAAGCCTACTCATCATTTACTTGCCATGCTGATAAATAGAAAAAGCCTACTTAGAAAAAGTAGGCTCAGCCGTGAAAATTTCAGAAAAACACTCAAAAGGGTTAATAACTAAGGCCCAAATATGGCTACTTGTGGAATGCCATCCTGACCGATCGTTCCACGAAACATTCCCTTCGTATTGAATTGCATAACAAAATTACCTTTGCTATCTATCGCAATAATACCACCCGTACCACCCATATTTTTCACAGAGTTTAAAGTATTCATCACCGCTTCTGCTAACGGTGTATTACTGTATTTTATTTGTGCCACAACATCATAAGCGGCCACTCCACGAATAAAAACTTCACCTAACCCCGTGGTAGAAATTGCAACTGTATTATTATCAGCATATGTTCCTGCCCCAATAATAGGCGAATCCCCAATACGACCGTAATGCTTATTGGTGCTGCCACCTGTAGAGGTTGCCGCAGCAACATTTCCACGGCTATCTACAGCTACTGCACCTACCGTGCCATATTTATAATCATAAAGCAGAGGATCTTCAAATAAGGCAGCATTTAGCCCTTTTTCTTGATCAATTTTATGGCTAATTTCTTTGACTTTTTTTAGCTGTTCAAGTCTAGATTCAATAATAAAATAAGAAGGATCAACGAGTTCCAACCCCTCAGCTTTTGCAAATTGTTCTGCACCGGTACCACCCATCATAACATAAGGGCTTTTGGTCATAACTTTATAAGCCGCTATAATTGGATTTTTAATGTTAGAAACCCCAACGACGGCCCCCGCGGTATGGTCACGTCCATCCATAATGGAAGCATCCAGTTCTACTTTATTATCCGTAGTTAAAGATGCGCCTTTACCCGCGTTATATAATGGAGAATCCTCCATGATGATCACAGCGGCCTGTACAGCCTCAATACTGTCTCCACCTTTTGATAAAATTTCATACCCTGCTTGCAAAGCTTCTTTCAACTTTAATTCATGTTCTTTCTGTAATTGAGGTATAAGTGATTTTTCTGTTATATCACCAGCTCCTCCATGAATTAACAACCTAAAATTATTATTTTGTTGAGACATTGCAAAAGAAAATGGGAATAATAAAATAAAAAAACTCAGAAAAAGCGCTAGTATTTTATGTATATAGAATATTTTTTTCATTCGAAAACCGTGTAAACTAATTACCAAATATTACTCTTTCTGAGTTTTAGACCGGAAATAACTAAGATGAGTCGTTTATAACGTTGTTGTACGCTGTTCTAAAGGCATAGAAAACTCGTCCAGCACTCTCCAAGTTACTTTCGCGCCACTAGGAACAGATTTATTTTTCAGTTTAAACCTTTGCTCTCCTTTAGGAATCAATGGTTTAAATGTTTCATTTCTATCAATCTCAATAGAATTCACTGAAATATCTTCGAAAGTCATATATATAGGTGAATTATTTGTAACAATAAGTTCATTATTCTCCACCCTAAATTGTAATTTATCCAACTCTTCTTTAATTCTATAATATTCAAGCTGTTTTGGTCGGTAATATACTTTAAAATTCATCACGCGTACTACTGATAACTCAGAATTATGCTCGACATTATCACCCTCCTTTGGTACTTCAGAGGTTGGTATTGCTCTAAATTTAGCGATATATACAGACTCTCTGTCTTTGGGCATTTTTGACACATCACCAGCAAAGATAACTCGCCAATAATAGCGAGTTTTACCCTCTAATTTGTGTAATGGTGGCGTAATAATGAAAGGGATTTCTTCAGTATTACTATTCAATAAAGTAATGCCCGTATTAGTATCTAATGCTTCCATAGAGCCTTGGATCAGATAAGGGAGACTCTCTTTATTCCGTAAAGAAATAGAGATACTTTTATTACCTTCAACATAAGTACTCCGTATTAACTGAAAGCTAATACTATCCGGAATGTTACTATATGCAGATGTCATCGACAAAAAGAATAGAGCACCTAAAATAAATATTATCTTGCCTAGCTGTCTCATATTACTCTCTTAAACTATTAATGCTTAATATTGATCAAACCTTAGTATACACTAGCAATTCAACTCTTCCTTTATACTTACCAGGTTTTACATCACGATTCTTACACATTAACCAACGTATGTTTAAGTTATCATTTTCAGCTTGCGCATTTTTGTTTAGTGGAATATCTGAATTATCAAACTTAATTAAATTTGATTGATTCGTTGCGTCGCAACTCAGCGCAGGGATATTACCACCATCAAAATATGGTGCCCCTATAACCCAAGGTTTTACTGTACTCTTCTCACCTGAATCAATTTGTTCTAATTCCAGCTTCGTTAAATTGTCACCTTTGGCTTCACCCATTCTCGGAATTGCAGACATATATAACGGATTCCCTTGCCCGCTACAGTTAAATGTTAACCGCGATTCTAGTGGGATTGAATCAGCACGGCCAAAAGTTTCGTGGAATACAGTACCACTTGCTGCACTTATACGACAAACTCGGGCTATTTTAACATTGGTAATAAAGCGAACCTTTATCTCCCCATCAGCTCTAAAACCTTTATGTCCTCCTAAGCTTACAAGTCTAAAGGCACTATTATCCATTATAAAGTCACCAGGAACCGCTTTTCCATTTAAATAGACTTCTAAAGGCTTAGCAATAGAAAACTGAACATGTTTGGTTCCACCATAGCCTATAGTTATTTTACCTGGTGGAATATAACATAAATTTAAACCTTGGGTTTTTTTTGGATCAATAGACTTAAGATTTGCTATCGGTTCACCAAGAACACCCGAATATGATGTCTTTAACCCTTGAGTGCCGTTAGGTAAGTTTAAATTGATATCAACTTTAAAGCTAGGAACAACCCACGCGAATAAACCAGAAGCGTCTGTGTGTTTCATTTTAAAAGCAAATTTTTTACCCTGACCTAATACCGTATGTTCTGATGCATTAAAGGTCTCTGCTCTGCAACGACCTGAATAGTCAGAGATACCGACTATTGCGAACTCATCATCCCATTCTCTATTGTTAAGCGTTGAAGTGGTGTTCGGGTAATATTCAGGACGTTGAGTATAAATACCATACTCTGGAGGCCCCATCGTAATCGATGTCGCCCCCATCATCCTTGCATCAAGCAGATGAGGTGTCCCCTCAGGAACCTCATCATCTAGGTCAATCATACCATAGAGCTGTACAATCATTTGACCTGCCTGCATTGGACCTTCAGCATGCGCATTAGAAAAAAGCATCCCTATCGACATAGCTGATAAAGAAATCGCTTTCAAACATTTAGAAATACTTTTACTCATAACTGAACCTACCTTAACAAATATACAGTCAATCATTTATAATGCGCTAATTCATCTCATGTTCATTTTGAACGCTATCAATAAAATAAATGATTTGCTTTTTAGTGTATTAATAACAAGCTAGCGGCATTCTGCAGCAAGAGTACGAACAGGCTGCGTACTTGTTGTGATAACTTTATCTAGGCCGGTGAATTTCAATACACAATGTTGTTCTTGACCACTTCCCCAGCTAATATTTAATGTACCTGAATTAGGTAATCCACTCATAAATAGCTTATTATTATCACCTACAATACCTGTATTTTCTTCTACCACGTTACTTTCTACTAATGTAGCGATGGCTCCAAAAGGTACTGCACTTCCATTTGCCATACGTATATTAAAGAGCACCTGATAACCCACTTTTGTATCGAATTTAGCCTTAACAAAAGCCCCTGCCGATGGATAAATAGTCTTGGTTGTCTCCTTCAGCATGACATCATCAGGTAAAGTATTCACATCTAGGGTCACAATATTAGAGCTATAAGGTGTTGCATATGGATATAACGCATAACCTTGCCCGTTAACAACGGTATTTTGGTTATTCGTTTTTGTTCCTTTTGCTTCTGGAGCCTCAATAATAATACCACTATCACCAATTGTACGGCTAAACAGCACTCCGCCTTCGTGTAATAACATTCCACCGGACAAGCTACCATTCACAGACTGGTTATTTTTTGAGTAATTATAACCCGCAGATATGCCAAAATTAGGCGCAGAGTAACTAGAGCTTAGCGTACCGCTTCCACCAACTCCTTTATTTCCATATGCTTGAGAAATTCCATAAGAGAAACTACCATCTCTGGAAGTACCACTGATCCCTACCTGTTGGTTAATATAACCATCATTATCTTGACTGTAAGAATATGTACTATACATATTCTCTATTAATTCATTATTAGAGAATATACTAAATGGAATATCTACGTTGATAGATATTTGTCTGTTCTCAGGCCAACTTTCTTTATCTTTAATACGGTCAATGCTGTAGTTTACTGAGTAGTTAACTTTTTTAAATGAACCATTATATCCTATGGATAATTGTTTCACTTTCCTATCTATTTCCCAATAGTCATAAATACTACCGGAGATATAAACACTTCCGTACTCCCCTAACGACTGTCTTAGTGCCGTCGTGAAGCTACTACGTTGACGTTGATTTAACCACGGTGCCACATTATCTTTTAGCTTATGGTCATAGTTATTAAAATCAGCAAAACTAAAATACGAACGAGTTGAATAACGTAAAGCTGTCAAGTCAACAGATGTCCCTGTCGATGCCATACTTTTTGAATATCTTATTCTGAATGACTGCCCTGAACGATCACCAAGATTACCATCCATATTTGCTGTCGCATGGGTGATATCTGCAGATAACGCCCCAAATGTTCCCAAAGATATTCCAAGACCTGCCGCAGCAGAAAAATAGTCTTTAGCCATCAATAGCCCACCGTATAGTGTGCTATTTGTAGGTAATCCGTAAATAAATGACCCTAAAAAGAAATCAGATTCTCTAGAGGTTTTGGTATATCCACCATCATAACGACCTACAACGGCCTCATATTTATAACCATCAGGACGAAGCATCACAGGTAAAGATGAGAAGGCAACTGTTGATGTTTTCTCAGTACCATTCTCCTCTTTAATGGTGACATCTAAGTCACCCGCGTTTCCTGTAGCGTAAATATCTTTGATGACAAACGGACCAGGGGAAACATAAGTTTGATAAACAATATAACCATTCTGGCGGATAGTGACCATTGCATTTGACTGCGCGATACCTCTAACTTCAGGTGCAAAACCTCTCATACTACTAGGTAACATTTGCTCATCAGATGCAATTTTCATCCCTTTCAATGGAACGGCATCAAAAACATCACTTCCTGAGCTGATTTCCCCGACAGAAAAAGTGGATTTGATAGAATGTAGTGCACGCATAACATAAGTATTAGAGAAATTCGTTTGGTCTTTTTCTCCCTTAGACTTACTATATGCTAAATTTGATCTTAACCTCCAAGGTCCTGCATTTAACCCTGCACGGATGTTCGCAAACATATTTTCATTTTTAATTATTTCATTTGCGTCATTTCTGCTTTTGTTACCACTGACAAAATAATTAAAAAATAATGCAGGAACACCATCATCTAATAAGCTAGGATCGATATAACCTTGTACCTTGTTATCCATAGCTATTTGAGGAATAGTTAACGTTAATCTTAGGTTTTGGATGTTAGGTGTCACCGTAGCATCTGGAATATATTTAGAAAGGTCTAAAATAGAGGTATCCGGATTAACGCCATTGAAACTCGGTAAAGTTTTAGTAGCCACGCCCCAGTCCTCCAAAAGTTTTGGAGTAAACTCGGGAACAACCTCACCTTGAGGGTTTAATTTAAAATTAACTTTTTTACTACCCAGAATATTACGGTTTACTTCAACAGTGATCAAATACTCACCAGGAGGCACACTATTCGTTGCAGTAAATTTAGATAAGTCAATCTGAGATGCGTCAACCCCCAACTGACTTTCTAACATTGTTGGATCAAAATAATCGTCACCATAGGAATATAGAGACAAAAAAATTAGTGACGATAACATACTTATTTTGAATAATTTCATTTCCATTTCACTGACCTTTATTTGCCTTTATATTCCCAAAGTTAATCGTTAATAATTTAGAAACTCTTAGATATATAAAGCTAAAGCACCTTTAAAATTTATTAATTATCAACAGATCCGTATTTATAGTGATATACATCAGTAGCAGAACCATAATCGTTCATAAAACGCCATCCACCGCTCATTTTCTCGCCATTAAATTTTATTTTATCTAAAACATATTTATTGAAGGGTGGAATTAGTATTGTTTCTTTTAACTCATTACCATTGTAAGTAAAATCGACAATAGTCATATTAAATGGAGTAGGATTATCAATAACCCATTTACCATTACTTTTATTGATAGTAATTTTTTCATAATCCGAGGTTTTAGGGGCGGATATACCTTCCGGCCGATAAAAAGCCTTGATAACAATCGCCGTTACAAATACAACACTCAGCTTATTTTCTTGTTCATTATTTTTTGATGTTGGCGGTATAGCTCTTGCCTTAAAGTAAAAGAGCGACTCTCTATCTTTAGGTAGATTAGAGTAGTCATTGGGTCTAATTCTTACTGAGTATCCACTATTAGCTTCGACTCTAAATAAAGGAGGTAAAACAATAAAATTATTATTCTGAGATTTTTTATCCTCGCCCAACATTGTTGTTTGAACAATGAGTGGATGATTCGAGTCATTTATAAGTTGAATATCTTGACTCACATCCTTATGTGAAAAAATAATTCTACTTTTATTTAGAGATATTCCATTCGCGAATACGCTGGATGTCATCAGTAATGCTATCAAGAACAGTATTTTTTTAAACATTAGAAAAACCAATTTAGTTAGTCAACCATATAAGTTAACGTGAACGTTGACTTGAATTGACCAATGTTTGCGTCAGATGCACAGTCTTTAACCCCATTCTTGCACATTAAATAGGCATAAAACTGTTTTTCCATGACATTTTCTTGAATATTGGTCCAAATTTTGTTTTTATTTTTATCAAAAAAGACATCATCAGCTTGCGTAGCTGTTTCTTTATCACTGATTCTTATAGCAAAAGTTCTCTCACCAGGATCATCTAAGAATCCATTATTTTCAACAACATAGTTACCATCTAAAGTAATATAATTATTAGCAAAGTCATTATTTTTACACTCCGCTAATTTAATCGAAAAAGGTAATTTAACTTTTCCCTCAGCGGAATCAGACTTTAATCTTGCCAAAGCGATTGAACCAAAATCAATGACATTCTGTGAAGTACCTTCAATAAGGATATCACATGTATTTTTAGGTACAGTCACATTAAATTCTATGTCTACCCCTTCTTTATCCTTTGCATTTGCATTTCCAAATAACATACACACGCCTAAAGTAACCGCAAATATAAGATTATTTCTCTTAAAATTCATTATAATAATTCCTTATTATGGTTGCTCTAACGTAATATCTATAGAGGAAAGCAACTCTCCAGGTTTTAAAGAACTTTCACCATCTAATTTAACCACACTAACTTCGAATAAATTTTCTGCTTTACCATTCCCTTTTATAGTAAAAGGTACATGTTCTGATTTTGAAAGTTCAACTATTTTGCAACTGGACTCATCGTCTTTACAAGACCATAATACAAACGCTGCATTTGTTATATTATTAGTAGGATAGATTTTATTCATGCTATTAACTTCAGTACCACTGCCCGAAGTTATTTTCATCAGATATGGTACACCCGCATTTCCATTAGAAAAATCAAAGCTATCACATTCATAACCAAATAAAAATTGCTTCACATGCGTTTTATCTGTAACAGCTTCTTTTATTGTATTGGTCTGTATCGGTAAATTAAAAGTAACATCTAATGTAGGAGAGACAACTTTACAAGAGCCTTTAATGATATTACCTTTAACTTCAAATTTAACTGCATTTGCAACACTATTAAAACCTAATAAAAACGGTAACGTTAGGCAACCAAGTTTGATGTATTTAAAGTATTTGGCCATCATATTTCTCCTCGCCACCTAGATCATTAATTACAACCCATGTAGCTTGCTTATTATTCAAACCTCCACCGACTGTATAGCTATAAGAACTATATGGCGCAATCATGGTATTCTTTTTCTGTAGGCTTAAACTGACCTTTTTTCCACCAACCACTAATCTATTTAGATTTATGTAGTAAGGAGAGTTATTTTCAACTACTACACCTGATGGAGAGGATTTGATCACTAACTTCTTATATGCATCTTCTATTGATATAGGTAAATTATTAGGACGATAGAATAATTTTATAATATTATTATAGCCAATATTGATACCCGCACCTGTTGCTGGTCCATTAGTTGAGGGGATCATAGTGCCTGTAAAGTAAAAAACTGTTTCTCTATCTACTGGTAGGCTATGAGGCTGTATAAATATTCTAATATCTTGGCTTTTTTTACTATCAACTTTAACTAAAGGTGGATAAATTGCGAAAGGAACATTTTTACCACCGTTCTCTTGGGTTATAGCAAATTTAGCAAGATAGTTAATACTCGTATTATTTCTTGCACTAATAGAAATGCTTTCCTCTCCTTGAGAATAGACTAATCTTGTAGCATTTAACCCTACTCCACCATTCGCAAATGACTGCGCGGAAATAAATGGTAAAATAAAAACAAACAGTAAAATTAACAATCGCAGATTATCTATCGAAAAATTCAAATTTCTTTGTTTTAGTTTTATTGTTTGCATTATCTAAACCTACATTTTCCATCTTCAATAATAAGAGGCTGTAAATAGCCTCTTATGCCATTATCTAAACTTTATCAGTATTAGTTATAAGATACAGAGAAAGTAACTGGTACGTTTAATGTATCAGGAGCAACACCTACTTGAGTCAGTAAAAGTTTAGCCAATACAGGAATTGTAGTGCTACCGTTAACATCTACAGCGTTAGAGAATTTCAGCTCTGTGTCTACGTTTGGTTTGATATCTTTACCACCTGAAGATAATGCAACTGCTAAAGATTTAGCACCTGTGTTTGCAAAATACTCTGGGAATAGTGGAGATTCTTTACCTTCTGCATGAACGAAAATAGCTGCATCTTCTGCTGCTGCTTTAGAACAGTTAGTCAGGATCAGGTTGAAGTTTTTATCTGAACCTAATTGGTCTTTAACATTCTTACCATTAGTTTGGTCAAGAGTAAAAGTACCCCAATCAATTACAGAACCTTCCGCAGTTGAAGCTACATCACAAGAAGCCGCACGTAATTGAGCTTTGAAACGTACTTCAGTGCTTTTTTTACCTACTTCATCAGCAGCTAATGCTGAACCAGCTACCATTGAACTTGCTAATACTGCGATTGTTACTAGTTTCTTGTTGAATAACATTTTAAATACCTCTGTATTTATAACATGTAGTAGTGAAAGACATTGTTATTTAATGTTCAAATTTAAATTCGTTACATCCTTGTAAATCCAGTCCTAAAATTTTGAATATAAACTTGAATAATCAGCATTAGCCTATTTAGCTAACACCATTAGGGTTAAAAAAATCCTTTTAATCCCCTTTTTAAAGGCAAGTCAAAAAAATTGACTCTAAAAAAGGCACTACCCTTTCTACTTACATACTCAAAAACACATATTAAGTAGTCGTATTTTTACGGTTCTAGTGACTCTTGAATTTAACTTATTGTTAGCTTTCAGCTATCCAGTAATAGACTCCTGAGCACCGCCTATAGTAAAAAATAAAAATACTATTCCTATAAAGGAAAGTGACGGCCAATATAGAAATAGCTATATGGATAAAATTTTCAACCTAGTTAATTAGTCATTTCATTAACTATTAACTAGACAAAGATAATAGCCAACATCAGGAACATATTTAATGTTAGGAGTTTTCTTATATTTGGAAGATATCAAAATCTTTATCTAATTGCGTTTTCTCTAAAAGCAAAACGTAGTAGCATAATTATCTTTTTCAATATGAAGAATATTTCCAAACATCCTCATCAACTGGTTCCAATATTACCGCAACAATATCTTTTGTCAAAAACACAACAAAAAAGCATTACAAACAAAATATAATATTTACAAACACCAAGACAAAAGCACAAACAACCACAAAAGCTAAAAAATCATATTTTTAGCCATCAAAATTGGATTAATTTATATTTATAAAAGGTAAATAATTTATAAAAATTTACATTTGTATCCATTTGTTTGAAATAATTTCATTACATATAAAACTATAAAAAAGGAATATGCTGAAATAAAATTCTATATTTTATAATCTAACAATACTTAACACCAATTTACACACAAAAGAAGATAATTAATCTATGTGGTTGAATTGTTGTAAGATAAGTCTTAATTGACATTCACCCCAAATGTAACAGTTCTTTACTTTTCATGTCATCCGCTTTGAGTGTAATGATTACCCTTTGGTTTTATTTAGAATTTCACCAAGTGGCTATTTTTTAATTAAACTTACGGCATTACTTTACTTAGATACAAAGATGTATCTCCACTCAAGAGAATAATTTTTCAATAGCAATGTTCTATCTCTAATCGTTACCTTTAAAAAACCATGATAATCCTAAACATATCAACGCTGTTCTCCTATATAGATAGGGGAAACATGCCTCATATGCAGTCGCTTAGCAGTGAACGATGATATTCCTTTATCTAAGGGTGAAGTGAGAGAATATAAAGATATTCATCTATAAAGAAGAGATAGAAGTATTTCAAAGACTTCTCGCGGTATGAGTTTATAACTAGAAAAATAAAGTGATATGAAACTCAAGATTTATTTTTGATTATGTGGGTCGCGGGCAGTGAAACAATATTCGCTAAATAAATACATTAGAATATATAACTAAGTAAATACTACTCTATTTATGCCTCTACTAATTTTTTATTACAAATTAATTATCCACTAATGAAGTTTATTGATATTGCAGACGACCTTTTAACTATTCATAAAAAGACACTCCCCATAATAGCCTAGTGATTGTTGCTTCTATTGACGAAAAAATACTTACAAAGTACCTTAAGTCACAAATTATCGCTTTATTTTAATTAAATAAGACATCTTAAATAGAATATTTAACCGCTATTGAGATACAAAAAACAAAATGCATAATTTTAAATTTTACACCTTAATTTTATAAGGTTAATGACCGTAGACGGTTATAGCATCCCAAAATCGGCAGTTTTGTGCCGTTTACCGATAAACATCGGTCTAACAGAAAAGCCTAGCCTAAAGCCTCACAATTACTGACGGTTAAGAAAAACGCCCAAACTGTGTTATGACAATTAACCTCAAGCGATACATTTAAAATGTAATATGACTCTATTTTTGTCCGATATTGCGGATTAAAATTTTCATTCTTGTTTTTGATAAATAACTATTTTTCTCTATGTTAGCCCTTTTGCTCTCTTCTTATTTCCATCTCTATCTGCAATGAAGTTATGGTAAACTTGTTTACAACAGCAATTTTCAGTTTTGATGTAAGGTCAATTACCATGAAAAAAATGAGTGAAGATAAACTGCTAGTGATGGCCGAAAAAATTTGCCAATCAAGAGGCGTTCGGCTCACACCGCAAAGAGAAACTGTTTTACGCCTGATTGCACAGCAACATGGCGCAATCAGTGCTTATGACTTATTAGATTTATTAAGAGAGGTAGAGCCTCAAGCAAAACCACCAACGATTTATAGAGGCTTAGAGTTCTTAATAGAGCAAGGGTTTATTCATAAAATAGAATCAACAAATAGTTATGTTATCTGTCACCATTTCGATAACCCGAGTCATATCTCAGTAATGTTGATTTGTGATCATTGCGGAAGTGTCACAGAGAGTGATTGCACAACAATTGAAACAGCAATTATGTCTCTTGCAAACAGCCACCAATTTCACCTGAGACACACAGTGGTAGAAAATCATGGATTATGTCATGAATGTTACGAACTCAGCACTTGCCAGGATCATGAACATTGTGAACACAACCATGAGCAACCCGTTATCACAAAGAAGAAATAAGAAGTGGCGTAGAATTACTGCTGATAGTAGGTACTTGCTGAGGGAGCACTTAAATAGAGTGGCAGACTTTTTATCTAATTTAATAACCTAGTGACAAACCTAGGTTGATATTAGAAAACAGTAAAATCTGCCAGCAATATTTTGAAGGGTGGTTATAAGACCAATATTAACACCAATCACCATTGCGAATCACACCTACCGCTAATCCTTCAATAGTGAAATTTTGTTGACGTAAATCGACAATAATAGGTGCAAACTCTGGGTTTTCGGCGATTAACTCAACGCGGTTACCTTGTTGCTTAAAGCGTTTTACCGTAACCTCATCTTCAATACGCGCCACAACCACTTGCCCATTACGGACATCTTGTGTTTTATGAACAGCTAACAGGTCACCATCCATAATCCCGATATCTTTCATCGACATCCCATTAACACGCAATAAAAAGTCAGCATGTGGTTTGAATAGCTCAGGATCAACCTGATAATGACTTTCAATATGCTCTTGCGCTAATAAAGGTTCGCCGGCAGCGACACGCCCAATTAAAGGTAGCCCCTGAATTTCAGGATCATTTTCTTCTTCAAGCAGTAAACGGATACCACGAGAAGCCCCTGAAACAATCTCTATCACCCCTTTACGAGCTAAGGCCTTAAGATGCTCTTCTGCCGCATTAGGCGAACGAAAACCAAGGCTTGCTGCTATTTCAGCACGTGTAGGTGGCATACCCGTCTGAGAAATGTGATCGCGCACCAGATCATAAACTTGCTGTTGTCTAGCGGTCAGTGCTTTCATTTCGTTCCCCTGTTTGTTTATACAGTCAGACTGTGAGTATATACAGGTAAATGAAGATTTGAAACACTTAAATCACTCGAATGCCATATTTGCCAGTAATCTCACCGATAATCGCTCTGTTTTCGATAATTTCTGACTAGCCAACGAAATAATGCTGCCACAATATCGTCGCCCAAATAACTAAAGCTAACCCAATCGTGATAAACACAGCCGCCGAGCCAATATCTTTCGCTCGTCCAGACAACTCATGATATTCACTTCCTACACGATCCACGACCGCCTCTATTGCACTGTTAATTAATTCTACGATAGCGACCAGTACAACAGAGCTAATCAATAATAATCGGTCGATATAGCTAACATCCAGCCATAACGCGATAATGACAGCAAGTATTGCCGCAACGGATTCTTGCCGAAATGCAGCCTCATTGACCCAAGCTGCTTTCAACCCTTTAAGGGAGTAACCCGCAGCCTTAATTACACGCGTAAATCCCTTAGTTTGGTTTGCCATATTTATTCCTCAAAATTACAAAACAATAATCATTTTTTGCGGTCAAAGTTAATTGTCAGTAACAGATTTGCCAGTTGATTTCTGGTATGCTTGCGAAGCATTGTTAACAAGAGGCTATAATCATTTATGTCACTATGGCGTAAAATATATTACAACACGTTGAATTTACCACTTAAATTACTGGTAAAGAGCAAACTCGTTCCAACGGACCCTATTTCAGAACTTGAATTGGACACCAGTCGGCCCACATTATATGTGCTGCCATATCATTCTAAATCTGACCTTTTAACATTACGTCACCAATGCTTATCTATCGGCCTACCTGATCCTTTGGTCGATAATGACATTAATGGCACTAAATTACCGGCTTACGTCTTTATTGATGATGGCCCTAGAGTATTTCGTTATTATTCTCCTAATCCACGTAAAGAATCGGTGAAGGTATTCCATGCCTACTTAGATTTGCATCGTAGTAATCCGAATCTTGATATCCAAATGCTACCGGCTTCTGTCATGTTCGGTCGCTCTCCTGGGCGTGAAGGGCATACACCGGCGCCGCCATTGCGTTTACTTAACGGTATTCAAAAGTTCTTTGCCATAATCTGGCTTGGGCGAGATAGCTTTGTTCGCTTTTCCCCTCCAGTGTCGATGGGCTTGATGGCGCAAGAACATGGCACAGATACTATTATTGCGAATAAACTTGCACGGGTCGCGCGTATTCACTATTCACGCCAACGCCTTGCTGCTGTTGGCCCTAAATTGCCTGTTCGCCAAGAGCTATTCAATAAGCTGCTGACCTCAAAAGCCATTGAAAAGGCGGTTGAAGACGAAGCCCGTAGCAAAAAAATTCCACTGAAGAAAGCTCAGCAAAATGCCGTCAATATGATGGAAGAAATTGCCGCTAACTTCTCTTATGAAGCGATACGTCTTACTGACCGAGTGTTAAGTTGGACTTGGAACCGCTTATATCAAGGGATCAACGTTCAGCATGCCGAGCGGGTTCGCCAATTGGCGCAAGATGGTCATGAAATCGTTTATGTGCCTTCTCATCGCAGCCACATGGATTACTTGCTGCTGTCATACGTTTTATATCATCAAGGCTTAGTTCCTCCTCATATCGCGGCAGGTATCAACTTGAATTTCTGGCCAGCGGGGCCTATTTTCCGTCACCTCGGCGCTTTCTTTATTCGTCGAACCTTTAAAGGTAATAAACTCTATTCAACCGTATTCCGTGAGTACCTCAGTGAATTATTTGCGCGGGGTTACTCTATTGAATATTTTGTTGAAGGTGGCCGCTCCCGTACAGGCCGTTTACTTCAGCCAAAAACAGGTACCTTGTCGATGACGCTACAAGCGATGCTACGTGGCGACTCTCGTCCTATTACGATCGTGCCCGTTTATATTGGCTATGAAAATGTTCTGGAAGTGGGAACCTATGCCAAAGAGCTACGTGGTGCTGAAAAAGAGAAAGAAGGCTTCTTTTCGATGGTTCGCGGCCTACGTAAATTACGTAACTTAGGCCAAGGCTATGTGAATTTTGGTCAGCCTATTTCACTCTCTCAATATCTCACAAAACGTGTACCTGATTGGCGCGACTCGATTGACCCTATCGAACCTCAGCGCCCGAGTTGGTTAAACCCAATCGTCAGTGGGCTAGCAGATCACATTATGGTCAATATTAATAATGCTGCGGCAGCTAACGCTATCAACCTGTGCTCAACGGCATTACTTGCGTCGCGCCAACGTTCATTAACGCGTGAGCAACTTATTGAGCAAGTCGATTGTTACCTACAGTTATTGCGTAATGTTCCTTATACGGCTGATGCAACAACACCAAATAAAACAGCGGAGCAATTGTTAGAACATGCTTTGCAGATGGATAAGTTTGAAGTCGAAAAAGATAGTATGGGAGACATTATCATTCTTCCTCGTGAGAATGCCGTTCTCATGACCTATTATCGTAATAACATTCATCACTTATTGGTGTTGCCATCACTGATCTCGAGCATTGTGCTCCATCATGAAAGTATTAGCCGCCAAGATATCCACTATCAAGTAGGGCAAATTTACCCCTTCCTCAAAGCTGAACTGTTTATGCGTTTTGATAGTGGCTCTTTGGTTGACGTCGTTGATACCTTAATTGATGAGCTAAATAACCAGAAATTAGTGTGCTTAAAAGAAGACGATATTGTCATTCTTAATCCACGTCGTATACGCCCATTACAGTTGCTCGCAGCAGGTGTTCGCGAAACCTTACAGCGCTATGCGATTACGCTTTCTTTACTCAATGCGAGTCCAGAAATTAGCCGTAATACATTAGAAAAAGAGAGCCGCATGCTAGCTCAACGTCTTTCTGTGCTGCACGGTATTAACGCTCCTGAATTCTTCGATAAAGCGGTCTTTTCAATCTTAGTCGAAACGCTACGGGAAGAAGGCTACATTGATAATGATGAAAACGACATTTTCACGGCCAATGCGAAAAAACTCTATGCGGTTATTTCGCGTTTAATGTCGCCAGAAATTCGTTTGACTATCGAGAGCGTGAGTCAACCAGAGGAGCGCGCTACTGAGACAGAAAAATCAAAAGAAGACTAACTTTTAAGTCTAAAGAAACCAAAAGGGGGAATGCAATTCATGTTCCCCCTTATAAACAAAATCCCACGTTAAAAACGTAGGGTCGTCAGTACGTAAAAGGGGTAATGTGCTTCACATTACCCCTTTACTATTCCACAAATGGTTTACAAGTAACTTAAGAAAATCCCAATAAATAAGATCAATCCAACATAGTTATTATTTAAAAAGGCTTTAAAACACGGTGCTCGTTCCCTATCTACCATTAATTTTTGTTGGTAAATAAACAGCAATGCCGATAGTGATAGTGCGATATAGTACACCGCTCCTAAATCAGCCAATGAACCCACTAACACCAATAAAACAATCATCACGATCTGTAAAATACCAATAATCAGCTTGTCATATTGGCCAAACAGTATCGCTGTTGATTTAACGCCGATTTTTAAATCATCATTGCGGTCAACCATCGCATACTGGGTATCATAAATCACGGACCACAAGATATTGACCAAAAACAGTACCCAGCACACCAATGGTAACGATTCACTGACAGCAGAGAAGCCCATCGGGATAGACCAACCAAATGCGGCACCTAAAACAACTTGAGGTAAGTGGCTGACTCGCTTAACAAAAGGATAAATCCACGCCAAAGCTAATCCGGCAACAGATAGCCAGATAGTCATTGAATTTAGCGTCAGTACCAATAAAAATGAGAGACCAACGAGGCTAGCGAATAAAATTTTTGCTTCTTTTTCTGTCACATCACCACTGGGTAATGGGCGGTGTTTCGTTCGCTCAACATGGCCATCAAAGTGACGGTCTGCGAAATCGTTAATCACGCATCCGGCTGCACGCATCAAGAAAACGCCCGCCGTAAAGACAATAAGAATATGTAAACTCGGTATACTTTGAGCGGCAATCCACAACGCCCAATAGGTTGGCCATAACAATAATAGCGACCCTATCGGCCTATCAATACGCATCAAACGGCTGTAGGCATGCCATTTACTTAGCGCCATACTTCCCTCCATTTGTTGTGCTCCTTTTATTTTTTATCTTTTATATGCAGGTGATTCAGGTAAAAACAGTTCGGTTAATAATAAAGGTTTTTCAGATAATCTTAATAGAGAGCGGCGGATCCATCGCAAATTTTGCTGCCCTATATGAATATAATCACGGGAAAGATTATCATGGCTAAAGAGATAACGCCCTAACGGTACAGCACCGATATCAATAAGTTTCCGGTCTTCACCAGTCAATGTCTCCTGTGGAATTAACGTTCGTCCAAGTAACCATGGAATATTATCACCATACATAATGACTTCACGTAACCAATAATATTCACTGACAGGTAAACACGCCGCTTCTTCTTCGCTCAATGCCTCTTGAGTCACATAACGTTGCGTATAAGGAACAACCGTGACACGTTGGCAATGCTGCTCTAAGCGTTTTGTCATCGACCCTAGTTCATGTAGCCAATCTAAAACATTTTCAGGAACAAGGTCATCATCTTCTGATAGCCATGTTATCGGGTGAGAGATAAAAAGCGTTTCATCCATTACTCATCATTCCACCACTATACTGTGTGGTTTTGTATCATATTGGTTCTTAGCATGAAGGATATCACGTTGCCTTGCGATAAGGTTAAAGTTAGCTAACAAATTAGTTAAAAAATCACAAATCCCACATGAATTGTAAAATTTTCTTAAAATAATTTTTAACGCTAATGAGTCATACACACAAAATGATCAAGTAGAAATGATTAAATAGCGACAGCCTGCCATTATGGCAGGCTGTGAAAGGTAGCTATGACGCTTATCAACGCCAAGCTTTATAACGATTAATTAGCCCATTAGTTGAGCTATCATGGCTGCTGATTTCGTCTTTACTTTCTAACTCAGGCAAAATTCGGCTCGCCAATTGCTTCCCAAGCTCTACACCCCATTGGTCAAAGGTGAAAATATTCAGAATTGCCCCTTGCGTGAAGATCTTATGTTCATACATCGCAATGAGTGCACCTAATGAATAAGGTGTGATCTCTTTAAGCAAGATTGAGTTTGTTGGGCGGTTACCTTCAAACACTTTATAAGGAGCAACATACTCCATATCCGCAGGGTTTTTACCTTGAGCCACAAATTCCGCATCAACAACTTCACGCGTCTTACCAAATGCCAACGCTTCCGTTTGAGCAAAGAAATTCGACAGTAATTTATCGTGATGATCACCGAGTGGATTATGCGTTACTGCTGGCGCAATAAAATCACAAGGGATCATTTTAGTTCCTTGATGGATCAATTGATAAAAGGCATGTTGGCCGTTTGTGCCCGGTTCACCCCAAATAATTGGCCCCGTTTGATAAGAAACTTTGTTGCCATTACGGTCAATATACTTACCATTTGACTCCATATTTCCTTGTTGGAAATAAGCGGCAAAACGGTGCATATATTGATCATATGGCAGAATCGCTTCAGTTTCCGACTCAAAAAAGTTGTTATACCAAATGCCAATTAAGCCAAGGAGAACAGGAATATTCTTTTCAAAAGCCGTTTGGGTAAAGTGCTTATCCATTGCATGAGCCCCTTCGAGGAGCTGAACAAAATTGTCATAACCCACAGACAAGATAATGGATAGGCCAATCGCTGACCATAATGAATAACGGCCACCAACCCAATCCCAAAACTCAAACATATTTGCCGTATCAATACCGAACTTCGCGACTTGCTCACTATTGGTTGACAGTGCCACGAAATGTTTTGCGATATGCTGTTCATCTTTCGCTTGTGCGAGCAACCAATCACGCGCTGAATGCGCATTCGTCATGGTTTCTTGCGTCGTGAAGGTTTTTGATGCGATTAAAAACAGAGTTGTTTCTGGATTTAAAACTTTCAACGTTTCCGCTATCTGCGTGCCATCAACGTTAGAAACAAAGTGCATATTTAAGTGATTTTTATAAGGGCGTAGCGCTTCGGTGACCATAAATGGACCAAGATCTGAGCCACCGATACCGATATTCACCACATCCGTGATAGCCTTGCCAGTATACCCTTTCCACTCGCCATTAATAATGCGCTCACTAAATTGATGCATCTTTTCTAAGACCGCGTTGACATCTGGCATCACATCTTTGCCATCAACATAAATCGGTGTATTGTCACGGTTACGTAGTGCGATATGCAATACAGCACGATCTTCGGTACGGTTAATTTTTTCACCACTGAACATACTATTCATTGCGCTTTTTAACTGAGTCTCTTCAGCTAATGCGAATAATTTATCCAATGTTTCTTGAGTAATTCGGTTTTTGGAGTAGTCCACCAAAATTTGGTCGTCAAATGTCGCGGAAAATTTGGTAAAGCGATCATTGTCTTGTTTGAACAGGTCGCGCATATGGGTATCTTTCATTTGCGCAAAATGTTGCTCTAGCGCCCGCCATGCTGCCGTTTGGCTTGGATTAATACTATTCATGGATAACACTCTCCAAAATATTTGAAATAAAAATAATTGTAACTCGCCGAGTCATCTTGACCTATCACTTTCCTGCGTTCTTGCAATCCTTATGATATTGGGCAATTTTTTGCAATTTTTCCAGAGCTTATTACAGCCATCGGGAAAAGCGATAATAAATTAGTCATCATTAGAATTACTGATTTGCATCGATTCTTCATTGACGGCATCGGCCTAACCCGATATTTCTATATAAAAAATAGATTGCCAAAAGGGATTGATACCATGAATGCAGTAGCCTCTTTGCCAGAAAATAATCCGTACGTTATCGCCAAATTTGGGGGGACAAGTGTCGCTAATTTTGAAGCCATGAACAAAAGTGCAGACGTTGTTCTTTCGAACAATAATGTCCGCGTAGTGGTACTTTCTGCTTCTGCGGGTATCACTAATTTGTTGATAGAGCTTGCCGAAGGTTGCGATGCCGACAAACGTAATCAGCTACTGCAAAAAGTTAAAGAGATCCAATATGCGATTATTGATCATTTACAACATGCGGAAGTAATTCGCGAAGAGATTAATCGTTTATTAGATAATATTGCTCATTTGGCAGATTCCGCTTCTCTGGCAACTTCCGATGCGCTCACCGATGAAATGGTGAGTCACGGTGAACTTATGTCGACTTTGCTGTTTGTTGAAGTCCTCCGCCAGCGTGGGGCTAACTCACAATGGTTTGATGTACGCAAAGTAATGAAAACAAATGCAAACTTTGGTCGCGCTGAACCCGACCTTTTGCAATTAAAAGAGTCGGCCCAACAACACTTGCTCCCTCGCCTACAGGGTTCTTTAGTCATTACACAAGGTTTTATTGGGCAAGATAGCAAAGGACGCACGACAACACTTGGCCGTGGCGGTAGCGATTATACCGCGGCATTATTGGCTGAAGTTCTCAATTTAGCACGTGTTGATATCTGGACAGACGTTCCTGGTATTTACACGACAGATCCACGCGTCGTACCCGCAGCACAGCGTATCGATGAAATTGCTTTTGACGAAGCCGCGGAAATGGCAACGTTTGGCGCTAAAATATTGCATCCAGCAACGCTATTACCTGCGGTACGTGCTGGGATCCCTGTTTTTGTTGGCTCCAGTAAAGAGCCACAAGCTGGCGGAACCTTAGTGTGTGATAAAACCGCGAATGCCCCTCAATTTAGAGCGTTAGCACTGCGCCGTAAACAAACACTGCTCACGTTACATAGCCTAAAAATGCTGCATGCTCGAGGCTTCTTAGCTGAAATATTCACGATTTTATTACGTCACAATATTTCCGTTGACTTGATCACCACATCCGAGGTGAGCGTAGCCCTCACATTAGACACCACTGGCTCTACAGGTACAAATGGTAGCTTACTCACCAACGCACTGATGACAGAGCTATCAGCGCTATGCCGCGTAGAAGTAGAAGAAAACTTAGCGCTAGTGGCCATCATTGGTAACGAACTGTCGCAAGTAAATGGCCTCGGCAAACAAATTTTTGGGGCGCTAGAATCCTTCAATATCCGAATGATCAGCTACGGTGCCAGCAGCCATAATATCTGCCTACTGGTACCAGGTAATGACGCGGAAGAGATAGTGCGCACTCTGCATTCAAATCTATTTGAATAACGGCTCACTTTACTGAGAAGACAGGCGCTCTTAGATAAAGGGCACCTTTGACTTTATCGGCGAGAGAAAGCTAATTTAGCCGCGAACATAATAAAAATTAGCCCTGTTGTTCTGTCCATCCAGCGAATTACCGCCGGTTTTTTAAATAATGTCGATAGGGGGCGGGTAGCACCAATCAACAAGCCACTCCAAATAATCCCTAAAATGACATGGATCCCCACCAGCAAAAATGTCCACATCACCACATCTTTTCCGGCAGGGATAAATTGCGGTAAAAATGAGACATAGAAAATACCTACTTTTGGGTTAAGTAAATTGCCCAAAAAGCCTCGCATAAACCAATTTTGTTGCTTGGTGGATGTCGCGTTATTACCTGAAAAATGGTTTCTCGGTTTCAATAGCATTTGAACACCAAGCCAACACAAATAGGCAGCACCACACCATTTTAAAATAGAGTAAGCGAGTTCAGAGGCGGCAATCAGTGCGCCTAAACCAAAGGCTACCATAGCTCCCCACGCCAAACACCCTAACCCAATTCCTGCCGCGGCGGCAAAGGCCGTTCGTGTTCCCTGAACCGTTGATGTTCTTAAAATTAGTGCGGTATCAACACCCGGTGTTATTGTTAGCAATGTTGCCGCGAGTACATATGCGACCATCAATTCAGCTATCATTCATCACCCCCCTTTATCTTAGCCATCGCCTTTTGTACATTTGCCGTGTACTCCAACATCGCTGCTGTCACCGCTGCATTCTCTTTTAACAACCTTAAATTTTTTTGTGCTGTTGTATCATCCTGCTGACTCGCCCGCTCAAACCACATGATGGCTCGAAAGATATTTTTATCGCCACCAAGCCCCTTGGCATACATGACGGCAAGGTTATTTTGTGCATCGCTGAGGCCTTGAAACGCGGATTGTTGCCATAATTCCCGCGCTCTTCGCGCATCTTGTTTTACCCCATTTCCCGTTAAGTAAAAAATGGCCAATTGATTTTTTGATTGGATATCATCCTGCTCTGAGGCTTGTAGCCAACTCACCACTTTTTGAATATCTATCTCAGGGAGTTGCCCTGCAATATACAATTCAGCGAGTTTTGTTTGTGCTTCGACAATATCATCCTCGGCCATGCTCATATACCATTCAATGGCTTTTCCATGATTGGCTTTGACACCGCCTAACCCTTTTTCGTAAAACTCCGCGACTTTCATTGCAGCAGGAACAGAACCATTATTGGCGCCTAGCAAATACCACTCAAAGGCACTGCCAAGATCTTTGCCTACACCATCCCCCTCTTCATAGCCCCGCCCCATCACAAACAGTGCATCTGTATACCCCTGTGATGCAGCACGCTTATACCAATACATCGCTTGATACGGGTTCTTTTCAATCAAACGGTGGCCTTCATAATAGAGATCCCCCATATTCATTTGGGCAATTGCTGAACCCATATTTGCTGCTTGTCGATACAAATCAATGGCTTTTTCCTCGTCCTGCTGAACGCCTTCACCCTTTTCATATAAGACAGCTAAGTTATTGACTGCCGCAGCCACTCCCTGCTGTGCACTCTTTTCATACCACATTTTGGCTTTTTGATAATCAACCTCACCGTCTAAGCCATCGTAATAAAACATGCCTAACGCCAATTGGCTATACGCGCCCCCTTGTTCGGCGGACTTCGTATACCATGCTTTAGCTTGTTTATAATCTTGCTCCAAGCCTAAGCCGCGCTCATACAAAAAACCTAAACTATATTGGCAATCAGGGTCACCCTTTTCTGCCCCTTTCCGATACCAGCGCACTGCCTCTGCATATTTTTGCTGCTGTTGTGCTAAAAGCCCTAAATAATAGTCACCATCGGCACTGCCGCGATCAGAGACTTTTTTAAACCAAATGAAAGCCTTATCTGCATCAGGAGATAAATAATCAGTACCATCCATATAAACAAGGCCAATACTGAGCATGGCATCAATATCACCAGACTCAGCTTCTTTTAATTTATGAGTAAACTCGACAGGAAGGTTTTCAGGGGGTGTGGCAAGAGAAGCTGGCGGTTGCTGTTTTCCTTGTACCGATAATGTTTCCTTGGAATTAGCCTGCACAAAAGCAGCACTGCCTAAACAAAGCAAAAATATTAAGGGTCGTAAATTCATTCAATCAATCCATTCGCCAGCATTATGCTTATAACATAACACTCCTCATGGAAAAGCATAAGCGTTCAGCTCCTAAAATCAGCAACGAATAATAGAATATTTAGGCATATTTTAGGTGGTGAAAAACCGTTCACCACCTAAAGGGGATTAGTTGACTCGATAACCGCCATGTTTGCTCGCGAATAAATTAAATTTCCCCCATTCCACTAGCATGGATTCCAGCATTTCATGGCTGACCTTACATAGGTTCGCTATTTGTGACACAACAAATTGGTTTTCCCCGATTAATTCAGGGGAGAAAACTTCAGCTATCCAACCACACTCTTTCATGGTGACCAACCAACCGTCATTGGTGGCAAACTTATGCACAGGGATCATTCCCTCTTTCGGGCTTTCTTTCGATAATAATTTATCTTCATCGCGTTGTGCTTGGTGGAATGCGTCAATTTCTTCTTGTGAAGGAACAGGCTCAACCATTTGTGCATCTTCTAAATAAAGATAAATCTCCTCCGCACGAGCCGGTGTCAATTCACTTTTTAGCCAAATTTGATTGAAACAGTGGTCATCTAACATCTCATCGGTATCAAGCTTATCCATGATTTGCAAAATACTCATCATGGCGCTCACCAGATCTTCACTCATGAAAAATGTCTCAGGTGCCGCACTGTTTTGGATTTTATAAGGATAAACTGCCGTGTTCGGCAGCCTATCTTCAATAATAAATTCGTAGCTCATCATTCAGCCTCTTTAAGTGTCTTACTGATAAGATGGTGCCGATCCTCCGGAAATTCAATCCTCTGGATCATAGCCTAAATTTGGTGCGAGCCATCTTTCAAGTTCACTGACTGACATTCCCTTACGTTTTGCATAGTCCTCGACCTGATCCCGCTGCACCTGAGCGACGGCAAAATATTTACTTTCAGGGTGGCTGAAATACCAACCTGAAACCGACGCTCCAGGCCACATTGCATAAGAACTGGTTAATTGCATACCGATTTGATTTTCCACATCTAATAACTGCCAAATTTTGGCTTTTTCGGTATGTTCAGGGCAAGCTGGATACCCCGGCGCCGGTCGGATCCCCTGATATTTTTCACGGATCAGCTCATCATTCGGCAAATCCTCGTCAGGGGCATAACCCCAATACTCTTTTCTCACCTGCTGGTGCAAGTATTCCGCAAATGCCTCCGCAAGCCTATCAGCTAACGCCTTCAACATAATTTTATTATAGTCATCATGTTGCTGTTCATATCCATCTGCAAGGGCATCTTCTTCTAACCCCCCCGTAACCGCAAAAGCACCAATATAATCCGCTTTTCCACTGGCTTTAGGGGCGACAAAGTCAGATAAACAGTAGTTAGGAAACTCTTTCTTCTCTGTTTGTTGACGTAGGTTGAGAGCGATAACATCTGCACTATCACGAGCCGAGGAACGATATATTTCAATATCATCCCCTACACTGTTTGCAGGAAATAGACCAAATATGCCTCTTGGCGTCAGGGCATTATCCTTCGCGAGTTGATCTAGCATGTTGTTCGCGTCTTTTAGTAATTTACGCGCCTCTTCACCGACCACCTCATCTTCTAGGATGCGTGGATATTTCCCCGCGAGCGACCATGTCATAAAGAAAGGCGTCCAATCAATATAATGACGTAATGTCTCAATCGATGCTTTGACCTCTTTCACACCAAGGAAACGTGGCACTGGAGGCTGGTAATTTTGCCAATCAATTTTCACTGAGTTAGCGCGAGCAACTTCAAGGGAGACTGGTGGGGTTTTGGGTTTTTTACGTCCATGTTGCTCACGAACGATTTCATATTCACGGCGAGTTCGAGCAACGAACTCCGCTTTTTGTGTTGCGGAAAGTAGCGCGGAAACCACGCCTACAGTGCGCGATGCATTTTGTACATATGTCACTGAGTGGCTGTAATTGGGTTCTATTTTTACTGCCGTGTGAGCTTTTGATGTTGTCGCTCCCCCAATCATCAAAGGGATTGTAAAGCCTTGGCGCTCCATCTCTTTAGCCACATGGACCATCTCATCCAACGAAGGCGTAATTAACCCAGAAAGGCCAATAACATCAACATTCTGCTCACGGGCTGTTTTTAAGATGGTTTCACAAGGTACCATCACGCCCAAGTCAACAATCTCATAGTTATTACACTGTAAAACGACGCCGACAATATTTTTACCTATATCGTGAACATCACCTTTAACGGTCGCTAATAAAATTTTACCCGCGCTGCTACCTGATTGTTTAAGTGCCTGAATATAAGGTTCTAAGTAGGCAACTGCTTGTTTCATCACTCGAGCGGATTTAACAACCTGTGGTAAAAACATTTTCCCTTCACCAAACAAGTCACCCACGACATTCATCCCATTCATCAATGGCCCTTCAATCACTTCAATAGGGCTTGCTGCGAGTTGGCGCGCCTCCTCCGTATCTGGGATGATAAATTCGGTGATCCCTTTAACTAACGCATATTCTAAACGCTTTTCGACAGCCCAAGAGCGCCATTCAGCCTGTTGAACTTGCTGCTCCTCACTGCCTGATGCACGATATTTTTCCGCTAATTCCAACAGGCGTTCAGTGCTATCCTCACGGCGGTTTAAGATCACATCTTCGACCGCATCTTTTAACTCTTTAGGCAGATCATCATAGATAGCTAACTGCCCCGCATTGACGATCCCCATATCCATGCCATTACGGATAGCATAATAGAGGAACACTGCATGGATCGCTTCACGAACGGGATCATTGCCTCTGAATGAAAACGACACGTTAGAGACACCACCAGAGATCATCGCATGTGGAAGCTGCTGCTTAATATCCTGACAAACTTCAATAAAATCGACAGCATAATTATTATGTTCTTCAATACCTGTCGCGACGGCAAAAATATTTGGATCAAAAATAATATCTTCTGGAGGGAAACCAACCGTGTCAGTCAATACGTGATAGGCACGACGACAAATTTCGATTTTTCGTTCGCGGGTATCAGCTTGGCCTACCTCATCAAATGCCATCACAATGACTGCGGCACCATATTTACGCACCAATTTGGCATGTTCGATAAAGGCACTTTCCCCCTCCTTCATCGAAATTGAATTCACAATGCCTTTGCCTTGAATGCATTTCAGCCCTTTTTCGATAACATCCCATTTTGAAGAGTCGATCATAATGGGAACACGGGCAATATCAGGTTCGCCAGCAATTAAATTAAGAAAACGCACCATCGCCGCTTCCGAATCCAACATCCCTTCATCCATGTTGATATCGATAATCTGTGCGCCGTTTTCCACTTGCTGGCGAGCAATATCTAATGCCTCTTGGTAGTTTCCTTCCTTAATAAGACGTTTAAACTTCGCCGATCCCGTCACATTCGTACGTTCGCCGACGTTAACAAATAACGAGTCTTTGCCAATATTGAGTGGTTCTAGCCCTGATAAACGGCACTCTACAGGTAACTTTGGTAAGGCGCGCGGCGCAATTCCTTTAACGGCTTCAACAATTTTTTTGATGTGCAACGGTGTCGTACCACAACATCCCCCGACAATATTCAAAAAGCCTGCTTGTGCCCATTCACGAATTTGTTCCGCCATATTTTGTGCATCGAGATCATATTCGCCAAAAGCATTGGGTAAGCCTGCGTTAGGGTGTGCACTGACATAGCACTCCGCAATACGCGATAGTTCAGACACATATTGGCGCAATTCATTTGGCCCTAAAGCACAGTTGAGACCAAAGGATAAAGGTCTAGCATGACGCAATGAGTTATAGAAAGCTTCGGTAGTTTGCCCCGATAGGGTACGCCCAGACGCGTCGGTGATCGTTCCCGAAATCATAACCGGCAGAGTCACTCCCAAGGCTTCAAATTCTGTTTCAACCGCAAAGATCGCCGCTTTTGCATTTAACGTATCAAAAATTGTTTCGATCATGATCAGATCGACACCCCCTTTGATCAAGGCGCGCGTTGATTCACGATAGGCTTCAACTAATTGATCAAAATTGATATTCCGAAATGCGGGGTCGTTAACATCAGGGGAGATCGAGGCTGTGCGGTTAGTCGGTCCCAACACACCAGCAACATAGCGTGGCTGTTCCGGTGTTTTACGTGTCCACTCATCGGCACATTCACGGGCGATACGTGCAGCGGCTTCATTTATTTCGGCAGACAACGATTCCATTTTGTAGTCTGCCATCGCAATCGTTGTTGAGTTAAATGTGTTTGTCTCAACAATATCTGCCCCAGCCGCAAAGTATTGATCATGAATATCGCGGATAATTTCAGGCTGAGTCAAAACAAGGAGGTCGTTGTTTCCTTTGAGGTCACAAGGCCAATCCGCAAAGCGTTCACCACGGAATTGTTCTTCGGTTAGCTTATGGCGCTGGATCATCGTCCCCATTGCGCCATCCAGTACTAAGATCCTTTTTTGTAATTCTTGTTCTAACATACTGATTTTATAAACCACTTTCCCTGCCTCCTAAAAAACAACAACCAAAGTCATAAGTTAAATTAGTGCCACATTCATCCTATCATAATTTTTACGTTGAGAATTCCACCTCATGATGAGAGTTTCTCAGGTTGCATAAGATCTAATTTTTCACTGATCCGATGAGTATTTTGAGGTGAAATCATCCATAATAGAAACAAAAATTCATTCCAGTCAGGAGAGACTTAATGGCGACTGCATCAATCAGTAAAAAAATAAAAAAGGCAAAGGGGCCGGCAAGTGGAGCACCTGCGGCAGGTCAAGTCCAGTCATTAAGTCGTGGGCTAACCCTTTTGGAATATATTTCTGAATCAACGGGAGGGATTGCGTTGACCGACCTTGCTCTACAAGCGGGTCTACCTAACTCCACAACCCACCGTTTGCTCATGACACTCGAACAACACGGTTTTGTCCGTCAGACTGGCGATCTCGGCTTATGGGTGATTGCTTCTAATGCGTTTATTATTGGGAGCAGCTTCCTTGAAAGTCGTAACCTACTGGCCTTAGTTCACCCTATTTTACGTCGTTTAATGGAAGAGTCCGGTGAGACCGTCAACCTTGCCATTCTTGACCATAGTGAATTCGACGCAGTCATTGTCGACCAAGTGCAATGTAATGCTTTAATGCGCATGTCTGCCCCTATCGGTGGGAAACTTCCTCTGCATGCTTCCGGTGCAGGTAAAGCATTTATCGCCAACTTACCGGAAGAACAACTCATTCCACTATTGAGTAAAAAAGGGCTTCACGCCTATACACCTTATACTTTAACGACGCCATCTGCCCTTAAAGAAAACCTGCAACAAGCGAAAAAACAAGGGTTCTCTTATGATGATGAGGAGCACGCTTTAGGACTCAGGTGCATTGGCGCATGTATTTATGATGAACACAAAGAGGCGTTTGCTGCCATCTCTATTTCAGGGCCACTTTCACGGATCACCGACGATCGGGTGACTGAACTCGGCGCTATGGTGATCAAAGCCGCCAAAGAGATCAGTCGTGAATATGGCGCGATCCGCTAACCTATAAAAATAATGTTATTAATTAGTTATATGCTGAACCTGTGGATGCGTAAATGAATTTGTAGATAAGAAACGTGGCATATCACGGTACTTTTCAATAAGCGCTAACGCAATTGCCTCAGTTTCAGCATCGGCTTTTCCATCAATGTTCCGTGGACGGAAATGCATTTGGAATGCGCTAATGATCTGTTGCGTCTGCCCATCCAGCTCCCCTGATAGCGGAATTTCCGCATAGCCATAAAACCTTAGCGCCTTCTGTAACAATAGCACATTACTCGGCTCGTCTTTCCCTCTATTCGACAAATAACCTTTTACTGTCGCAGCATCAGGCCATGCGCCAATGCCTTGTTTCGCCAATTCTTCCCATGGAAAGGCTCTACCGGGGTCCTCTTTGCGTAATGGCGCAATATCACTATGCCCGATGATATTTTGCGCAGGGATATTATAACGCTGCATAATATCTTTCACTAACGGGATTAAAGCTAAAATTTGCGACTGATTAAAAGGAGCCCATATTTTACGGCCATTCTGATCCGTGGAAAAACCTGAATTCACAATTTCAATACCAATTGAAGTATCATTCAAATTACTGCTATTTAGCCAATGACTATCACCAGCATGCCATGCCTTTAGCGATTCCGGCACTAGCTGTAATACCACGGGCTTATTATTTTCCTGTGAGGGAGTACTTGGGATCAGATAATGGGAGCTCACATTACCTTTAGTGAGCAGATAGATAGATTGATTGTCATCAGACACTGTATAGTGCAAAACCACATATTGGACCCTTTCACTCGTATTGCGTGACGGATAGCGATTATCAACATAGTATCCCTGCCGTGGTGACAGCGTTGAACAACCTGAAATAATAAAAACCATTAGAATTAATAAATAACGGATCATTCAATCTGTCCTTATAGCCCCTATGTTAAATTGACAGGCATTCTACCTATTTATTTGTTTACAAAGAATACACAAAATAAAAATAGACGATTATCTAAGCTAAATCGCCAAGAAAAATAGGGCATTATCCATATTAAAAAAAACGATTGAAATACCTTTTTTACCCATGCTTAAGCCAAAATGCGTAACCGTTATTTTGAGCATTTTAACCGTTCGATTCAGGCTATCATATACACGGAAAATGCTTTATAGCCTGCACGGCATCCTTACCTTAAATGGGTTGATTATTTTATCTCTAATTTGTTTCAAAAGAATTTAGCATAAGTTTAATTCATTGGTTTAGGTTACCATTATCAATCTAGTTACTATTTTACTTTAATCAAATATAGCCTTTATTTGGTTAATAGTTAAAACCAAAACCTAATAAAAGGGTAAAAATACGAAAACGGTCTGGTTTCTTTAAAATTAAATTATCAAAAATTGATATGATAGATGATTAATTTTAGAATAGTTTATAATTAATCTGATAAAAAATAATCAATCGGAATACTTTATTAAGTATAAACCACATGTTTATTTATCTAGTCTTGATAGTTCAGATATAAGTTGACCTTCAATCGCGATTATTTATCCGATGTATAACGAAAGAGTCATGGATGACTAAGGTAAATAAGCATACCTTGAGTGATATATTCACCAATTATATTAGTATATTTTACAGTTTGAGTGGGTAACCGATAATTTAATACCAGTTACCCATAGAGGTGCTCGAACACATATTACGCGTTGATAACTAGTCACATTGACTATATTAGATTAAAATTATTAACAAAGTTTTAGTCTTTATCAGAACAGCCTAAAAATTCCTCTAATAAATTAGAGAATCTCGTCAGACCTCCTAATCTCAAATAAATTTCCTATTCTATTGATGTATAGAAAGTTCGCTTCTCATGTTCAACTTCTGTCGTAATAATCCTCACAATATCTTTAACATCGATATCTAAAAATACAATAATTTCAATAAGTTTATCTAAACTCAATTTATTTACGCCACGCTCATAACGCGAGATTTGTTGCTGACTTAAATTAATAATATTTGCTAATTCGTGACCAGATAATCCTCTTTTCATTCTTGCTTGACGCAAATGGTGACCTAATAAAGCATACACATCTTCTCTTTTTTTTATCGCCATATCCCTCTCCTAGAAAAGGAAATAATATTATTTTATTAGCCCAACTATTATAGAATTTCCCCCCCTCTTTAAAAATAGTTATCAGCAATCAAAATTTAACATATTGATAGTTAATAGTTATCATTCATTTTATTAAACAAATTTATTCCTTTTTTAAAAAAGCAATTCATTGCTTTTTAATCATTTTTTTATTTTTATCACGCCTACAATTAGTTTTATAGTTAATTATTTATACTTAATATTTTAATAACTATTTACACTTTAAATAACTCTAGAAATAGTTAGACACTTTAAACAATATTTAGAATTCCTGAAAAATGAGTAACAACAATCCATAATATGAGGTAGATCATAATTTATGAATTAAATATTAAATTAAATCCAATTCAAATTGAATAAAGTCAGCTCCATAAAGATATATTTAAAGCTGTAAATTTAACTAATGGCGATATCAGAACTTGAAGTAATCCCCTAATATCCGGTCGATGAGTCTACTGTGGATCTGACGACAATGATCCCAGCCTTACCACGCAAATAGCGCATTAACTCTATATCCATAACTTGCAAATTAAGTTTTAATGAGGAAGCATTTCTAAAATAAATTTTACCGCCCTGACGAATAGCAATCCCAACGTGACTTACATCTAGCCCAGCCCGATTAGCATAAATCCCAATATAATCCCCTGTCTGTAGCGCATCCAACACAGCCTCATCGATATACTCTGTCGGTATATAGCTGACTACGCGTTTCGTTACCGGTAGACCTTGAATAAAGCGCTGCCCATGACTTTTTAAATTAAGATTTTTATACACCTGAACTGCGTTAGGGCTGATGGTTTGGGTGATATCAAACACCATACCGTCGTTTTGATACAACCAATCGGTGAAAAAATGCCGTCGATTCACATAGGAGATATTATCTTGCGTATAACGGATATTTTTTAGATTATGAATAAAATCATCATAATTCTCTGATCTTTTAAATGCTTCTGTATATTCAATAAAAGTCATGCAATCCATTGATTTTAAATTTATAACCAACGTTTCTTTCGCCGAAAAAGAAGCGTTCAACGTGTGACTGTTATAAGGCGTGCCTAGCAATGTTTCCGTTATCACTTTAACCCGCTGCTCTTCATTCAGTCCTTTTGTACGTTGCTGAATATCATTGAGTATTGATAGCGAGCCTGATTCCAATACCGTCTCTGCATATGTTAAAGACGATGTGAACAGTAATGCCACTGCAATAAACCGTTTTAGCATGAATCCCCGACTATAGACCTTCTTTCTCAATCAATGTGTAAGCCTATTACTAGACCACAAATCATTCACAAAATTCAGCCTATTAATCGAAAACAGCACAATTTTCCCTCAATCAACAAGTCAAGCAATCTTGATTCAGATCACAGATACTTCGAAATCTGTCCACGATCCATTGCAACTCTATGCATTTCAATTAACAATGTTACCGGTAACATATCGCTAAACAAATAAAGTCTCTTCAGCGCCCTTATTTGATAAATGCGTGTTGGTAGATAAAAAGTCTCTGTGATGAGGTTAGTAATTATGAGCAATTCCAATAAGATAGAGAACGGTTATTCCTCCGTTCATCCTGAAATAATGCGGATCACCAAACGTATTATCGCTCGCTCAAAAAAAACAAGAGAGCATTACCTACACAAAATTGAGCAAGCACGTAGTACAACCGTTCATCGTGCAGAACTTGCTTGTGGTAACCTCGCTCATGGATTTGCAGCCTGCCAACCTGAAGATAAAAAGATCCTCAAAAGCATGACACGCTCTGATATTGCGATCATTAACTCTTATAATGATATGCTGTCAGCTCACCGCCCCTATGACCATTACCCTGAGCGTCTGAAAAAAGCGTTACTCGAATCGGGTGCTATTGGGCAAGTTGCCGCCGGCGTGCCTGCAATGTGTGATGGTGTAACTCAAGGGCAAGATGGCATGGAATTGTCTCTGCTAAGCCGTGATGTGATTGCAATGTCTACCGCAATTGGCCTTTCACATAATATGTTTGACGGCGCGTTATACCTTGGGATCTGCGATAAAATTGTGCCCGGCCTCATGATTGGTGCCTTGTCCTTTGGTCACCTTCCCGCTATTTTTGTTCCTGCCGGCCCAATGACAACAGGGTTACCAAATAAAGAAAAAGTCCGCATCCGCCAGCTATATGTCGAAGGCAAAGTAGATAGAAACGCGCTATTAGAAGCTGAAGCTGCCTCTTATCATGGTATTGGCACCTGTACCTTTTACGGTACCGCAAACTCTAACCAAATGGTCATGGAGGTTATGGGTCTACATTTACCGGGGGCCTCTTTTGTTCAGCCAGATACCCCCTTACGCGACGCCTTAACCGAGGCAGCAGCACGCCAAATTACTCGTTTAACCGAACAATCAGGTAATTACCTGCCAATAGGCCAATTAATTGACGAAAAGGTCATTGTGAATGGTATTATCGCCTTACTTGCAACTGGCGGTTCAACTAATTTAACTATGCACCTAGTGGCTATTGCACGAGCAGCAGGGATCATCATTAATTGGGATGATTTCTCTGAGCTATCAGCAGTGATCCCATTAATCTGCCGCATTTACCCCAACGGTCAAGCAGATATAAATCAATTTCAAGCCGCAGGCGGAGTACCTCTCCTTATCCGCCAGCTCTTATCCAAAGGATTACTCCATCACGACGTTCATACTGTTGCTGGTGATGGCCTCTCGCGCTATACCATGGAGCCTTGGCTAGACAACGGTCATTTAGCGTGGCGTGACGGCCCCGATACCTCTTTTGACTTGAACGTCATCGCAGATATTAATCAGCCATTTTCCCATCATGGTGGTACAAAAGTTTTATCAGGGAATTTAGGACGCGCCGTCATGAAAACCTCCGCAATACCGGAAGCGAATCAAATCATTGAAGCTCCTGCTGTCGTCTTCAATAACCAACACGATATTTTGCCGCTGTTTGAGTCTGGGGAATTAGATCGTGATTGCGTCATTGTTGTCCGTTTCCAAGGCCCATCTGCAAATGGTATGCCTGAACTCCATAAACTCATGCCTCCATTAGGGGTTCTTATGGATAGAGGTTATAAAGTTGCACTAGTAACAGACGGTCGATTATCCGGCGCATCAGGTAAGGTTCCTTCGGCCATCCATGTCACCCCGGAAGCACATAATGGCGGTTTACTGGCTAAGGTGGAAAATGGCGATATCGTTCGTGTGAATGGTGTAACGGGTGAATTGACTCTGCGAGTCGATGAACCAACACTCGCCGCTCGTCAGGCTTATCAACCAGATTTAAGTGCCCAACGTTCAGGCTGTGGTCGAGAGCTCTTTAGTGCATTAAGAAACCACTTCTCGGGTGCCGAAGAAGGGGCTTGTAGTCTCGATTTTTAACTCCTTCAGTGAATAGGAAAAGATTATGCATAATTGGAAATTAGCTGCTGCAGATGTACTCAATGCAGGCCCTGTCGTTCCCGTCATTGTGATCAATAAACTTGAACAGGCGGTTCCTCTCGCAAAAGCACTGGTAAAAGGGGGAATTAGAGTACTTGAAGTGACACTGCGTACTGAGTGTGCCATTGATGCAATTCGTCTTATTGCCAATGAAGTGCCCGAGGCGATGATCGGAGCAGGCACTGTGATTAATGCTCAACAACTCACTGCCGTCACTGAGGCTGGCGCCCAATTCGCTATTAGCCCAGGTCTTACCGAAGAGTTACTCAGTGCAGCAACAAAAGGTTGTATCCCTCTAATTCCAGGTATATCAACCGTTTCAGAATTAATGCTCGGTATGAATTATGGCTTAAAAGAGTTTAAGTTCTTCCCTGCCGAAGCCAATGGCGGTGTAAAAGCATTAAAAGCAATTGCTGGCCCCTTCTCACAAGTTAAATTTTGTCCAACGGGTGGAATATCGCCAGCTAACTACCGCGATTACCTTGCCTTGAAAAGTGTATTGTGTATCGGTGGTTCATGGTTAGTGCCAGAAGATGCCCTTGAAGCCGGTGATTATCAACGAATCACTCAATTGGCAGAAGAAGCGATTAAAGGCGCTCAGCAATAATTAAATTTGATATATCAATATGAGCCAGAGTATCCCAATACTGTGGCTCTATTTGCTTAACTCAGCCACTAAGTCGCTGCATTGGCTCCTGTCCAAAACGTAAACTAAAGCGCAAATCTTCTCGATAAGCATAGACGTCCTCGATATAGCCGCTGCGGATCCTATTTTGTAAGCCTTGCCAATATTCTGCCGTAAATAAGTTGGCATGCCGCTTCTGTAAATAACCGCGTATTTTAGGGTCTTGGCATAAAAATAACGCAAACTCCTCTGGAAAAACATCCTGCTCTCCCACGCTGTACCAAGGCTCCCCCGAAAGTTCTTGCTCTGGGTACATAGGTTCAGGGATCTTCCTAAAATTTACTTCGGTCATATAGCAAATTTCATCATAGTCATAAAAAACAACGCGGCCATGACGTGTCACACCAAAATTTTTAAATAACATATCGCCTGGAAAAATATTTGCTGCCGCTAGCTGTTTTATCGCCTGACCATACTCATCAATCACATGATGTAATTGCGCTTCGTCAGCCTCATCCATATAAATATTTAATGGCGTCATCTTCCGTTCCATATACAAATGACGGATCAATATTTTGTCGCCTAAATCTTCTATCAGGGAAGGGGCTTCCTTAAGTAATTCCGCCATCAGTTCATCACTGATATAACGCTTTTCAATAATAAAGTTTTCAAATTCTTGGGTATCCGCCATTCGCCCAACCCTATCGTGTTCTTTAACAAGCCGATAGCACTCCTGTACACGTTCCCTCGTGACCTCTTTTTGTGGAGCAAACTCATCTTTAATCAATTTAAATACGCGATCAAAAGAAGGCGAAGTGAATACCAACATTACCATTCCCTTCACACCAGGCGCTATCGTGAACTGTTCTCGAGAAAAATTAATAAAAGCCAGATATTCACGATAGTACTCCGTCTTTCCATGTTTTTGGCAGCCAATTGCCATATACAGTTCAGCAATAGATTTACTCGGTAAAATTTCCCGTAACCAAAAAACCAATGCGGCTGGAAATGGGGCATAAACCATAAAATAAGAGCGAGCAAAACCAAAGACGATGCTGGCTTCATCAAACCCCGTTAAACAGGTATCAACATAAATTTTGTGGTCAGCGTCGTGATGAATAGGTAATAAAAAGGGGTGAACTTCATTATTAATGACCAATTTTCCCACCAGCCACGCTGCCTTATTTCTATAAAACAATTCATTCGCAATCTGGAAAGTAACCGTTTCATTGCGAATATTAGGGAATCGTTCTATTAGGCTCTCAACAATACATTGCACATCCCAACTTAAAGAGCGCCACTGCAAACGTAGCGGCAATGCACTTAGCACTTCTTCCAGTACATTAAACAAACTGTCTTTAACCGGATATTCTCGAGCTAATGGCCTAGGCAGGTCACTAAAACGCCGAGCTGGCTGAGAGGTAAAAATAAATAAGTTGTCTTGCGTCAGTTCCCGATGCTGGAACAAACGACAATACACCGAATTAAAAAAACTTTCTGCAATCTCAAAACGCGGGTAATGCGGTAACAATGCCGTGTATACCCGTTTAATATTCGAAAGCATTTCTGGCGTTAATGACTGAACCAAACCCATAAATTGTAACTGAGCCACGACTAACCCTACATGGTGGTCATACAACTGTATTCTTTGTTTCATCGCATCTTGAATAGCATGCCAATCTGCCCGTTCAAATCGTTCCTGTGCACCTGATGTAATCTCTAAAAAACGACCATACTGAGCATCAAAACCTTGTAAAATGGTTTGAGAAATTATCTGTTCAGTCGATAGTGTCATAGTAGCTCCTGACAAAAAACGGCACTCGAAAGTGCCGGTAAAACAAAAAACAGATACATATGAACAAAAGAAAAATATGCGCGGCTTAATGAAAGAAGTTTCTGGTTAAAACTGCTCTTCTTCCGTCGAACCTGTCAGCGCAGTGACTGACGATGTTCCACCTTGGATCACAGTCGTTACCTTATCAAAATAACCCGTTCCCACCTCCTGCTGATGCGAAGAGAAGGTATAACCCTTATCAATCGCAGCAAACTCACGCTCCTGAACTTTCTCTACGTAGTGCTTCATACCTTCACCTTGTGCATACGCATGAGCTAAATCAAACATGTTAAACCACATGCTATGAATACCCGCCAATGTGATAAACTGGAAGCGGTAACCCATCGCTGAAAGCTCATCTTGGAAGCGAGCAATCGTCGCATCGTCCAAATTTCTCTTCCAGTTAAAGGAAGGTGAGCAATTATAAGCCAGTAATTTACCCGGGTATTTCGCGTGGATCGCCTCGGCAAATTGGCGAGCCGCCTCTAAATCAGGTTTTGATGTTTCACACCAGACCAAATCAGCATATGGCGCGTAAGCGAGCCCACGGCTAATGGCTTGCTCAATGCCCGCTTTAGTACGGAAAAAGCCTTCGTTGGTTCTTTCCCCTGTAATAAATTCGGCATCATACGGGTCGCAATCCGACGTTAAAAGATCGGCGGCGTCTGCATCCGTTCTCGCGATTAAAATCGTTGGTACTCCCGACACATCTGCTGCTAAACGAGCCGCAACTAACTTTTGTATCGCCTCTTGGGTTGGTACTAGTACCTTTCCACCCATATGACCACATTTTTTAACCGCCGCGAGCTGATCTTCAAAATGTACCGCAGCAGCTCCCGCTTCAATCATACCTTTCATTAGTTCAAAGGCATTTAGCACCCCACCAAATCCCGCTTCAGCATCAGCAACGATAGGGAGGAAGAAATCAATGTATTCCTTATTTTCTGGCCCAATCCCATTAGCCCATTGAATTTGATCCGCCCGACGGAACGTGTTGTTTATCTTTTTCACGACCGAAGGAACCGAATCGACCGGGTATAACGATTGGTCAGGGTACATACTTGATGCCGTGTTCGCATCCGCTGCCACTTGCCAGCCAGAAAGATAAATAGCTTCAATTCCCGCTTTGGCTTGCTGTAATGCTTGTCCCCCCGTTAAGGCACCTAAGGCATTCACATAACCTTTTTTAGAATGGCCATGGAGTTGATCCCATAACCTTTGTGCCCCTCTGGTCGCTAGAGTATGTTCTGGGTTAACTGAACCACGCAGCTTCACCACTTCTTCAGCACTATAAGGGCGAGTGATCCCTTCCCAACGTGCTTTTTTCCACTCATTCTCTAATTGGGCAATCTGCTCTGCGCGTGATATCGTCATGTTCGTATTCCTTATAATTTAAGTAGGGCCTATCGGAACGGCTTTAATCGTGTTTAATTAATAAATTGGTAACCAGGTATTGTTAAAAACTCAATGAGTTCATCTTGCGTTGTTATTCTTCGCATCAAGTCAGCGGCCTCACGGAAACGACCACTTTGGAACTTCTGATCACCAAGCTCTTTTTGAATGACTTGTAATTCTTCATCTAACATTTCTTCAAAGAGGGCTTTTGTGACTTTTTCACCATTTGAAAGCGACTTACCATGGCGGATCCATTGCCAAATAGAGGTACGAGAAATTTCTGCCGTTGCAGCATCCTCCATTAAGCCATATATCGGTACACAACCATTTCCAGATATCCATGCTTCAATATATTGAACTGCAACTCGGATATTCGCTCGCATACCTGCTTCCGTCCTTTCGCCATCACAAGGCTGCAATAGCTGCTGAGCGGTAATTTCTTCGTCTGAATCGCGCGATACGTGTAATTGGTTTTGGTGTTCGCCCAGTGCTTGGTTAAAAACCGCCATGACGGTGTCTGCTAACCCAGGGTGTGCAACCCATGAGCCATCATGACCATTACGGGCTTCTAATTCCTTATCAGCTTTAACCTTCTCTAAAATAGCTTTATTCTCTTGTGCATCTTTACTTGGGATAAAGGCAGACATCCCCCCCATTGCAAAAGCCCCTCGACGGTGGCAAGTTTTAATCAGCAACCGAGAATAAGCACTTAAAAAAGGTTGTGTCATGGTCACGACTTGGCGATCAGGTAATACCCTATCTGCGTGCTCTTTTAATGTTTTGATATAACTGAAAATATAATCCCAACGGCCACAATTTAGACCAACGATATGCTGGCGCATGTGATACAAGATTTCATCCATCTGAAAAACAGCTGGCAGTGTTTCGATAAGTACAGTGGCCTTAATCGTTCCTCGTGGTAAACCAACAGAGTCTTCGGCCATACTAAATACATCACTCCACCATTGAGCTTCCTGCCAAGACTCAAGTTTGGGTATATAGAAGTAAGGGCCACTTCCTTTTGCTAGTAGCGCTTCATAGTTATGAAAAAAGTAGAGCGCAAAATCGAATAACCCTCCGGGGATTGGCTTACCATCGAGCAAAACATGCTTTTCATCTAAATGCAGACCACGAACACGCGCGATTAATACAGCAGGGTTAGATTTTAATTGGTAAACCTTTCCATTTTCGTTGGTATACGAAATATCGCCTCGAACCGCATCTCTTAAATTAATTTGCCCATCGATCAATTTATCCCATGAAGGGGAGAGTGAATCTTCAAAATCAGCCATAAAAACTTTAACATTGGCATTAAGCGCATTGATCACCATCTTACGCTCTACAGGGCCAGTGATCTCAACTCGGCGATCACGCAAATCCTCAGGGATATTTTGAATTTTCCAATCAGCCTTTTTAATGGAATCACTTTCTGAAATGAAATCAGGCAACATGCCAGAATCTATTTTCTGTTGTCTAACTTGCCTTTCTTTCAATAGCACATCTCTTTTAGCGGAAAACTTTTCTGCCAGATCAGAAAGAAACGCGATAGCTTCAGTCGTTAGCACCTTGCTATCTTGCTGATTAAAACTCTTAGTAAATGTTAATGTTGATGCTGATAATTGCTGATCCATTGGTCGATCCTCTCTCATATCTGCCGATAAATTAAGACTAACTCAAAATAAAAATAAATCAAAAACAGTTTCCATTTTATTTTAATTTAAACACAACATATTGATATATAATAAAATTAACAAGATTCTAATTATGATTGCAGGTTCCCTTTTCACAACAAAAGATGTTAAAGTTAAGTTAAATCAATGTGTTGTAAAAATAACAATCATTTAATAAAAAACAAAAAAAGCAGCCTCATCAGGGCTGCTTAAATTCTTTAATTAGGATTCAACTTAAATAAAATCGCTGTAATTTATCATTACACTAGGCGAATACGTTGTTATAAGCGTATCTGGCAGTAGATAGGTGGTTTTTTAATCTAACGTCGGCTGCATATGACTAAGATCGAAAGGTGTGATCTGATACACATAATAATTTAACCAATTTGAGAAAAGTAGGTGCCCATGACTACGCCAAGTAATAATGGGATCCTTTTCCGGATTATTTTCCCTAAAATAATTACAGGGGATATTTGGCGAAATTCCAGCATCAACATCGCGCCAATATTCTTGAGCGAGGGTATCCGCATCGTATTCTGGATGACCTGTAACAAAAACTAATCGCTTATCTTTAGATGCAAATAGATAAGCCCCCGCTTCTTGTGAACTAGCTAATATATCCAAATCCGTATGTTTGCGGATCAATGATTCAGGGAAGTCAGCATAGCGTGAATGAGGCGCATAAAAAGATCCATCAAATCCTCGGGTTAATAGGGCAAAAGGCTCAAGCGTATCATGCTGATAAATACCAGATAGCTTTTCTTCCCGTGTCCATTTAGGTAAATCATAAAGCACTTTCAATGCAGCCTGCACCGCCCAGCAAACAAATAGAGTCGAGGTCACATGATCTTTCGCCCAATGAATCACTTTTTCTATTTGCTGCCAATAAGCAACATCACAAAACTCCACTAAACCTAAAGGAGCACCAGTCACAATCAATCCATCAAAATTCTGGTCTTGGATATCCTCAAAGTCACAATAAAAGGTATTCAGATGTTCCGCAGGCGTATTTTTAGATTCACGCTGATCAATTCGCAGTAACTGAATATCAACTTGTAGCGGTGTGTTCGACAGTAAACGTAAAAATTGATTTTCAGTTTCAATTTTCTTAGGCATCAAATTGAGTAGTAACACTTTCAAGGGACGGATCTCCTGAAGGCTTGCTCTTGTCGTTGTCATGACAAAAACATTCTCCTCTCGTAAGAAATTTACCGCTGGCAACTCATCAGGTAAACGAATTGGCATCATCTTCCCCTTTTATACATTTATACGTTTAGACTTCTAGAATGCTAAATAATCTAACCAAAGTTGCCATCATTGTCGAGTCTTTCAACACTAATTGAAATTATTTCAAGTGATTAGATTTGGTACAATTTGATTGCTATATATAGCATGGTTATAACTATATGATTCTATTTATATTATGATAAAAACTATTCAATTATAAACATCAATATTTATTAGAATTTTTATTTATATCCTATACAGAGATAAAGATACTAAGTACTAGTAATGCTGGCTGGAATCCGCCAAAAATAGAGAAAATGGGAAAAGAAGGGGAGTGATGGAAGGTAAGGTATGAAATAGATAAGGGCTTTGATAAATTTCTTACTAATAATTCTTTAATCTATCTATTGGAATAACCCATATTTGAAAAAATAAGCCGCCCTAAATAAGGGATTAAACTTTATCTCT
>NZ_JAMPLW010000014.1:0-77193 GCF_028477805.1 Providencia sp. PROV268 | reverse complement strand
GTTAGAATGGTTTAATGCCATTGGTAAGCGTGTTGATGAGTGGTTGATGTATTTGACGCAGCGTGGTGTTGCAGAGTGGGATACCACGCTGTCTTACCCGAAAACCGCCATTGTTCAATTTAACAGTGTTGTCTATGTTTCGATTAAAGAAACCAAAGGTGAGCAACCTGATAAATCGCAAGCTGCATGGTCTACGCTGGGTGTGTTTTTGGGGTTAGGTAATTATTACAACAAGACGGAGTCTGACACTAAGTATCAACCAAAGGGAAACTATGCTCCAGCGGGGGATTATGCGACAAATACGGCGCTAAAGAGTGGGTTAAATGGAAAGTTTGATAAAACTGGGGGGATAATCACCGCTAGTGGTCAAGCTATAGCACTTCAAAATACAGATAACACTCAGTCACATAGTATTGGTTTTCTTGACTCATCAGGTAATCGACGTGGATTGATTGGTTATACAAACGCAACAAATGATTTTGTGTTGAGTAATACACGTTCCGGAATAACTTTAAAATTAACCGCAGGTGGTAAAGCGTTAATCGGTGATAAGGAAATAGCAAGAGCTGGTGATTATGGGATCGGTGCAAATGCAATAACAAGTAATAATTGGGATTTAATTAATAAAACAGGTATCTATACAAATTCATCAAGTGAACAACCAGAATTACCTGTGCGAGCAGCGTATTTATGCTTAATTCACATGCAAACTTCACTTAACGCGACTCAAGTTTGTTTTAGAGCAAGTGCTTTACTGCCGCTAACCTACAGGCGCTCTTTTGATAATGGTGCGTGGAGTGAGTGGAAAGTAGATTATAACGAAGCAAATACCACAGTTGATCGTAACGGTTATTTAAAAGCTTCAGGAACAGCAGAACATCTTAGCGATTGTCTTGTCGGTGTTCCTTTACCTTGGCCTCAAGCTACAGCCCCGACGGGGTATTTAATCTGCAACGGTCAATCATTCAATAAAACAACGTATCCTCTTTTATCGCAAGCTTACCCATCTGGTGTATTACCTGATTTACGTGGCGAGTTTATCAGAGGTCTTGATGCGGGTCGTAACATTGATAGTAATCGAACTGTCCTATCCCCTCAGGGGGATGCTATCAGGAATATTACAGGTGAGTTCGGAAATAATGGTCTTGCGAATCGGAATAGTGACTGGAGCGGACAAGCTAGCGGGGCCTTTTCAAGAAATCGCGGCGGAATATATTCAAACCGTGAAGTTGACTACGCTGGATGTACTTATACATTTGACGCATCGCGTGTTGTACCAACAGCAAACGAAAATCGCCCCCGTAACATTGCATTTTTATATATCGTGAGAGCAGCATAATGAACAAATATAATTTAGAAATCACTCAAGGCAAAATCGGACAAGATGGCTATGTGTCACAGACAGGTTGGGTAAAAACCTATTGCATCAACGAAGCAACGCGGGAGTATGTCGGTGCGACGATGGAACATATCACTATCGGCGGTGGTTTACCTGCGGGAGCCTATTTAGATGTGCCACAATTACCAGAAAAAGACGATATAGCTATCGTACGTAGTGAAGATGGAAAATCATGGTTGCATGTCACAGACCACAGAGGTAAAACAGCGTACAACACAGAGACCCGTCAGCCTGTTGAAGTCGATTTTATCGGCGATTTACCCGATACACTCACACTCTTAGAGCCAAAAACAGAATTTGATAAGTGGAACGGTAAAAAATGGGTCACTGATACGGAAGCACAAAAAGCGGCGTTAGTTGCAGAGGCTGACAATGAAAAAGCCCAGAGACTGAATGAAGCGAATGACACAATCACGTATTTGCAGGAGGCTGTTGACGTGGGTTTAGCTACTGAAACTGAAACAGCAGCACTGCAAGAGTGGAAAAAATACCGCGTCCTGTTAAACCGTGTTGATACGTCATTGGCACCTGATATTGAGTGGCCAGAAAAACCATATTAATTACGTAAACATATCAAAATTCCAAGGATGGAGTTGTTAAATACATGCAGCGAATGCATAATTACCCTCCTGTGAGCCGTTTAACATGTAAGGGTAATTATGTTTTTTTGGGATTGTATTAGAAGATTAAATAGGCAGCGAAACATTAAAACTAAGAAAATAAAAACACGTTTAAAACTCAAATACATGAAGCTTTTTTATAGAAGCAGGCAAAAAAAATTACCTATATATACTAATGTATGTATTTTTATGCATGGGCAAGCGATTGGAGATGGGATAATTACGTCAGGCTTGATATCTGAACTTAGAAAAGCTGGAAAGAAAGTTTTCATTGTTGCTCCTGAGAGAGTTAGCTTTTTATTTTTAGATATCATAGGGGTTGATGGTTTTTTCCCTTATAAGAAAAAAAATATTCGTCAATTAGTAAAAGAGCTAAAAGAAGTTAACATTGATTTAGTCATTGATACTTTTGATTTTGACCATACTATTATGTATAGGTTGAAAACCTTATTTATGCTAAAGCCCAGGTTTGCGATAGGCTTCGATCAGCCGGAACAAACGATTTTTGATGTTAATTTACATACTAAAGATGATGTGCACTTATCTGAAAGAATGCGGAAAATTATTGATTTTTTAGAAATTAAAAGTGATAGCTATCATTATTCCTTGTCATTTACTAATGCTGCATTTAACTCGGCTCATCAATATGCTAATGCTATAAAAGAAAATAAAAAACTGATTATATTTAACCCGTTCGGTTCTCAAAAGATACGTTCATTATCAATGGAACAAGTAAATTGTATTTTAGCGTACTTAAATACACTGAGGGGTTTTAAAACCGTTGTTTTCAATATGGGTGAGAATATTTCGTGTAACGATTTTGACAATGTCACATTAAACCCTTTTAATGACGCAGGAAAATCTTTTGCATTGGCGAGTAATGCAGATATTATTGTTACAGTTGATACCGCAATGGTTCATTTAGCAAGTGCATTAGGTATTACTCAATACTGTATTTACAATAATAGAATTCATAATTTGAAACAAAATAATAATATTCTTTTTGGACCAAATAATGTGAATGCAAGACAATTAACAACGTCAGAACATGTAAATACGGAAGAGGGGGATAATATGCATAATTTTGATGTTTCCGTGCTTATAGCCGCAATGAATGCAGATTTAAACCCAAAATGTATCCGATAATGAGAAGCCACCGGTTTGGTGGTTTCTCATCACATTAAGCATTTTTTACTGGTTCAGGATACAAACATCATTCGAATTAGCCACAGAGCCGGAATTGTGACGCAAAAAGCAAGTTGAAGCTGAGAGACTCGCTAAGATAGAAGCCGAGCGATTGGCGAAAGAGGAGGCGGATAGGCAAGCGGAGGAGGCTAAGAACGCCGAAATTGAAGCCGAGGAAGACATCTAATCTTCTTTGCTGTATACCCCCGCGGAAATCTCTTACTCACTGAGTTAGATTTGCGAGATTGTGCATGATTATTCTACTTTCTTGCGTGTGATTTATCAGCAGAACTGCTTAGATAACTTTCTATGAACTCAATTACTGGAGCCCTTTTTGGTTGCTCTATCTGGCAGTACAAAGATGAATTAGAAAGTAAGAGTATAAACTCATTGATCGAAATAGCCTTGTCATCTATCTCTGTTTTATAGAAAACATAGATACGTGATTGTTCAGTGTGAGACGGCTCTCTATTTTCATTGATGCAAGTAAGTGCGAGTAAGATAAGTTGCGTACTGGTCATAAACCCTCCAATAAAGTCTGGAGTTAATTATAAGCAGTCAGACAATGGCGCGATATCAATATTGGTCGTAATGTTATCAGATATCACTGTGACGAACTGTGCCGAAATTGTGACACAAAAATGAGAGGAATCGATAAAAATAGGCAAAAATAAGCAAATCGCAAAAATGCTGGCTGGCTTGTAGTGCGGCTTTGCTAGCTAAAAATCATTAAGCAATATTTGCACATCCTGTGATTCATAGTCTAATGCCGAGGTAGCTTCATCCAAAATCAAAATATCCGGTTTTGTCAGTAACGCTCTAGCGAGTGCGATGCGCTGGCGCTGCCCTCCCGAAAGATTCAGTCCACGCTCTGACAGAGGGGAGCTAAACTGCTCAGGAAGTGACATAATAAAGTCATAGGCGCCTGCAAGTTTAGCCGCTTCCACAACGTCATCATGATTGGCTTGTGGTTTACTCAAACGAATGTTTTCTTCAATAGTACCGACAAACAACATACTTTCTTGAAGTACGACACTCATGCGGCGACGCAGAGCAACCGTATCGCTAACCGCAAGATCCATCCCATCGACAATCACTTGACCATGTTGTGGAATATATAACCGTTGCAGTAGTTTCGTTAAGGTACTTTTTCCAGAGCCTGAAGGCCCAGTAATACCGATAAACTCTCCCGCTTTAACGGATAATGAAAGATGACTCAGCACTTCTGGGGCTTCGGGTTGATAACGAAAACGAATATTTTGGAACTCAATACGGCCTTGAATAGATGCCGAACTGACAATGCCTTTTCGTTCATTTTCAATAGGCTCATCCAAAATATCCCCCACACGGCGAAGAGAGATAATGGTATGCTGAAAATCTTGCCATATTTGCGCTAATCGAAGTACAGGTTGAGTGACATGAGCGCTTAACATATTGTAGGCAACCAATTCACCGGGGGTGATCCCCCCATTCATCACCTCTTTGACACCCACCCAAAGCAACAGCGCTGTGGTAATTTTACTGACGAGAGCCATTAGCTGTGAGGCGACCTCACTACGCAAGGTGACTTTAAAACCTTGAATAAGTTGTTTACTGAGTAACTTTTGCCAGCGACGATAAAAATAGGTTTCAGTTGCTGTCGTTTTAATCGTTTCAATCCCTGTGACAGCCTCTGTTAAGAAGGTTAGCCCATTTTCATCGGCTTGATAGGACTTCTCTGTTTGTTGCCGAATAATGGGGCCGAGTATCATCCATAAAATAAAAAAGATGACCAAAGAGCCAATGAGAAGCCATGACATAATGGCGCTATAGGTAAACAAAATGGCAATAAAAAGGCTAACAAAGAGTAAATCGATAAATAGCATCAAGGTAGAGCCAGTTAAAAACTGGCGGATATGGGCCATTTCACGAATTCGAGCGATAATTTTCCCTGTAGGGCGCCGCTTAAAATAGCCCAATGGTAGTGCCATTAGGTGCCGATAGAGTTTTCCTGATAATTCAGCGCCAATTTGTGTACTGGTATGGCTAAAAATTTTATTCCGAAGAAAACTATAAAGCGGCTCTGCAAAGGCAATACTAATAATGCCTATTGCCAAGACATGAAGGCTATTTAAACTACGTCCAACAAGTACCTTATCAATGACATTTTGAAATAATAATGGGCTAACTAAGGCAAAAAGTTGCACGACAGCTGCAAGGATAAAAACATTCTTTAATTGGGCGCGCTGACGTAATATTGAAGGGATAAACCAGCCAATACCAAACTTTCTTTTTTGCTCGGCTTCAAATTGTTCTTTGATTAATAACACGGCAAAGCGGCTATTTACCTCTGTATTATGTTCATGCCACAGACAAAGTTCACCTTGTGTGGGGTGAATTAACACTAACGCCCCCTCATGATTGTTTGCCAGCACCCACCAAACATCGTGAATACGAATTAGTGCAGGAAGGGGAAGGTTAGCAATTTGCTGTTTGTCTAAATCATCAAGCTCACTTTCATAGCCTATAATGTGGGCACATTCTCTAAGCTCCCAGTCGGTCGGTGAATCAGAGCTCATGCCAATAGCATGCATTAATTGGTCTTTAGTGACATTTTTTTGATAATGGTTTGCCACCCACACTAAAGCCTCTAAACCATAATTTGTTTCAGTCGCAGTCATGGATTATTTTTCCCTCATGGCGGTGGTGGTATATTCTTGAATAGGGCTAAGTAAATAATCGATGACGCGACGTTTTTCGGTTTTAATTTCGGCAGTGACCGATAAACCGGGGGTTAATTCGATGTGATTGCCTTCAACCAATAGGCTTTTTTTCTTTAAACCTATTTGTCCTAAAAAAACCAAACCTAATTGCTCGTCTTGGGTGCTATCTCTAGAAATCGAAATGACTTCACCATCGATAGTGCCATAGCGTGTGTAGGGGAAAGCATCTATTTTGACCGTTGCTAATTGGCCTTCACGAATAAATCCAATGTCTTTATTGAGAATTTTGACTTCGGCTAATTGCACGTCATTATTGGGCACAACCACCATCAATTGTTGAGCTGGCTGTAATACGGCACCTAAAGTATAGGTCGCGAGTTGTTGTACTGTACCATCTACAGGGGAACGAATAATTTTTAACTGCTCTCTTTCTTGGTTTTTTAGTAATTCCTGCTCCGCTGAAACTAATTTAAATTCAGCTTGGCGATATTTTTCATACCACTCTTGGGTTTTCTGTGTCTGTAGTCGGTGACGTTTTTCATGTAGTGCGGAATGTTGACTATTGAGGATCGCTAGCTCGGATAATTTTGAGGTTTTCTCTTTTTTCGCCATTAACAGTTCACGCTCTTGCTCCAAAAACTCTTTTTGGCTAATCAGTTGCTGATTATTTAATACCCGATGGGCATCAAGGCGTTTTTGTATATTGATGATCAAAGTATTAACGTCTTTTAATTCACGCTCTCTTGCCGAATAATGAGTTCTATTCAATATTATTTCATTATCAATCTCATTGAGTAACGCATCATATTCATTTTTTAAGCTTTGATAGCTTTCTAAAAGGCGTTGCTGCTCTGTAGGTAATAATTTAGCAAACTCCGGAGTGAGCTCAGGGGAGATTTGATTTAATAACGCATGATGTACCCATTTTTCAATTTGTTGAAAATGAATTTGATAATTAAGATTATGAATATCTTGATTGATCCCTAAGACATTAACACTTAATAATGGGTCGCCTTGTTTGACGTGTTGTCCATCAGCCACATAAATATGTTGTAAGCGGCTAAGCTCAAAGGCTTGAATAACTTGTGTTCGCCCGGAAACGACCAATCGGCCTTGTGTCGTCGCTTGAATATCTAATTTACCGATATATGACCAAATAATCGCAAATAAAATGCCAATACTGATAATGATGGCCGTTGTTAAGGCTAGGTAAGACGGCGGGCTTTTTAATAGTGCTAAATGTGACGGTAAAAAATGGTTATACCGTGTCGTTGCTGCTGTTTGTTTCATAACTAACATCCGTGTCATTATTTAAAAGATTGCTGTAACGCCCATAAATGTTGATAAAACTGGCCTTGCTCAAGTAATTGTTGATGGCTTCCTTGTTCAACAATTTTGCCTTGTTGCATCACGATAATACGTTGGTGATGACGAATAGTAGAAAGGCGATGAGCAATCGTAATTACCGTTCTGCCCTGAGCAATAAGCTGCATATTTTTTTGAATGATAGCTTGAGACTCATCATCTAATGCGCTGGTGGCTTCGTCAAAAATAATAATTTTAGGGTCGGCGAGCAGTGTACGTGCAATAGCAATTCTTTGGCGTTGTCCCCCAGACAGTGATGCGCCTCCTTCGGATAATATGGTGTCATAACCCATCGGTAATTTTAAGATAAAATCATGGGCCCCCGCCATTTTGGCGGCATGTATGACTTCATCCATTGACGCATTGGGATAAGTTTGCGCAATATTATCGAAAACGGTTTGGTTAAAAAGAAAGTTTTCTTGTAATACGATGCCAATTTGCCTTCTGAGCGAATGAATATTCATCGATGAAAGAGGAGTGCCATCTAATAGGATCGTTCCTTTCTCAGGGGTATATAATCGGAGTAATAAACGTGCAAGAGTACTTTTCCCTGAGCCAGATGTACCAACAATGCCTAATGTTTCACCAGCCTGAATCGATAAATTAAAATTATCGAGAATATAAGGCATGTCAGGTTGATAGCGAAAAGAGATATTACGCAAATGGATATGGCCTTTTAAGGTGTTATTATCTGCTTGTTTTGTTTGCTCTGTCGGCAAATTGATAATTTGCGCTAATTTTTCAATGGCAACTTTGGTTCTAATATAATCCCCCCAGAGCTTAACCAACTTAACAAGAGGCTGGCTTGCATGATTGACCATCATATGAAATGCAATAAATTGACCAATAGTAAGCTGTAAGGCTAAGACTTCAGAGGCACCAATCCACAAAATAACGGCGCTGGTTAATTTCTCAATCACCATCACAATATGTTCAGAGCGGGAGTTGATTTGGCCTGCCGCAAATGTCGTATGACTCATATCAGAAGTTTGCTGATCCCAGCGGCGAGTAAAATTGGGCTCTATTGAGAGGCTTTTGGCTGTTTCAATACCATTAATACTTTCGGTTAAAAATGAGGTGTTGATGGCAATATTTGCAAATTGCTTATGGGCCGCGGCCTCAATTTTAGGCGTCAGCCACCAAGCAACTAATAAATAGAAGGGAATTGAGCATAAAAAAACCAACATTAAGGTTGAGGATAATAGGCTCATGACATAAAGAAAAACAAATAAAAAGAGCACATCAACACAGAGTGTAAAAAAACTTCCTGTCAAAAACTCGCGAATAGTCTCTAGCTCTTTAACGCGTGTAACGATTGCACCAATTTGCCGAGTTTTAAAAAACGAAAGGGGCAGATGTAGTAAATGATTGACCAACTTTAACCCTAAAGTCATATCGATACGGTTAACGGTATGGTTATAAACATACTCACGCAGCCCTTTAAGCGTCACTTCAAGGATGGCGGCAATAATAAGACCAAAGATCAGCAGATCTAATGTCATCATACTATTATGCACTAACACTTTATCCATAATGACTTGGATAATAATTGGTGTCACTAATGCGAGTATTTGCAAAATAAATGAAAATAATAAAACGCTAGCGATAATATATTTATATTTCAAAAATTCTGTTTTAAACCAAGTAATATCAAATTGGCTTTGTTTGGTTTTAACCTGTAGCCATTTACCACTCCACATTTGGATAAACTTATCCATACTCCATAATTCTGGAGGATGGTTACCAAATCGCTGAATAAGAACTTGTTCATGATTAAAATTAGCTAATAGATAAGCTACGTTATCATTATCATAAATAATAGAAGGAGAATCTATCTTACTAATGTTTTTATTGGTTTGATTTTTATATTTACACTTTATATTAAGCTTGTTTTGAAGCGCTTTTAATGTATCACGGAAACTTTCTTTCTCTGCGGTGATGGTATTAAACTCGTCTTGACTAATATCACTTGTTAACTTAATGATGATGCCAATAAAGTAGAGTGCTGACTGAGTATTTTCACTTTCCATTTTTTCTGTGAATATTCCTTTGGGTTATTGCTTGTCATATAGGATGGTTGATATTTATTGCTGATAAAATAATGTTAGCAATAATAGATGAAATAGCATGGATAGTTTTCACAGAGATAATACAGAAATAATAGTTATCAGTGTATTGAAGTTTGTCTTATATATTATTGGTTCTTATTTGGTTTATAATGAAGGGTTATATATTCCCTTCATTATAAATAAAGCTTGAATTTATTGGTATTCGGGCAAATCTAAGAAACGGTGTATGGCTCTAAGTACATGATCTGGTTTCTCTGCATGAACCCAATGCCCTGCATCCGCGACGACCCATGCTTTCGCATTTGGGAACTGTGCGGCAATCTCTTCTCTATATTCGGCTTGCACATAAGGGGAGTTACCGCCGGGGATTAATAGAACAGGTTTATCCCAAGCCGGAACGGTTTCCCAGCCAATAATAGACTCATAGTTTTCTTTGATGGCAGGCAGGTTAAATTTCCACTCGCCTTGGCGGAATGATTTGAGTAAAAACTGAATGACACTCTCTTCATCAAGGTATTCGCGCATGACTACCGTCGCGTCTTGGCGGCTTTTGACGCCAGCGTGGGTCACCGCTTCGAGAGCCGCAATAATGGTATCGTGGCGGCGAACTTGATAAGCGACAGGCGCCATATCAATAGCCACAACTTTTTCTACGAAATGAGGGGCAATTTCGGTTGCTGCCATCGCAATTTTCCCGCCCATGGAGTGACCAATCAAAATGGCGTTTTCATATCCAAGGGATTGTAAGAGTGTCATGACATCTTGTGCCATTTGGCGATATTCCATTGTCGTGGCACGGAATGAGTCGCCATGGTTTCTGACATCAATTTGGATGGTGACAAAATATTTTTGTAAATCGCGGGCTAATACACCGAGATTATTGAGATCACCAAATAATCCGTGGATCAGCACGACAGGGGTAGACGATACCGGAGCTTCAGGTTTATGAATAGTATGGTTTAGCAGGTTTGTCATAGTTCATTTTCAGCTTATTTATCTTCTTTAACGATATGATGGCATGTACATTAGCAAAATCCAAACGGGTCGATTAATTATTCAATGCTATCAATAAAAGAATAAATGGAATATTAAGGTCTCATTCTTCTCATTATTGTATTTTTTTCTGATTAAACATAAAACCACCAATCAGATGATAACTTACTGAAATATCGTTGAACTTAGTGTGCTGTTTACTTTAAGTTATTGAAATTTTAATTGTTTTGTTTTCTTGAAATCTATCTTATAATCCCAACGCAAATTTTAGTTAAAAAAGTACTGGGAAAAAATGAAAACGATAGAAGTTGATGAAGAGCTTTACCGCTATATTGCCAGCCACACACTGCATATCGGTGAAAGTGCATCGGATATTTTGCGCCGTATGTTAAATTTAAAGTCCGGTCAGCCAGTACAAGTCGTTAAAGAACTCGGCAACGAACAGCCGCCGCAGCAGGCGGTCGAGACAAAAAAAACAGCCATTACGCCGCAAAATCCAGTTAGGGTGATGAGGGAGCTTTTACTCTCTGATGCTTATGCAGAAAAAAGCAAAGCCATCGACCGCTTTATGCTAATTTTATCGACACTCTATAGCTTAGACGCCACTGTTTTTGCTAATGCGACAGAGTCAATGCATGGTCGTACGCGTGTCTATTTTGCTGGCGATGAGCAAACACTGTTAGCCGCAGGTAAGCAGTCAAAACCACGGCATATTCCGGGAACGCCATTTTGGGTGATCACCAACACAAATACCAATCGCAAACGCAGCATGGTTGAAGCAATCATGCAGGAAATGCAGTTCCCTGCCAATGTGATTGAGAAAGTTTGTAATACTATCTAATCGAAAAATTGAGGCATCGCTGGTGTCACAAATAGGGCACCAGTGCATTGGGAGATAACAAGTGACAATACATGAACGCGCAGGGCAGCTTCCGTTTCAGAAAGATTTGATTAATGTTGCACAACTAACCGCTCAATATTATCAACTAAAACCACAAGTCGGTAACCCTGAACATGCAGTGAAGTTTGGAACATCGGGGCATCGAGGCAGTGCAAGTAGGAAAAATTTCAACGAAAATCATATTCTTGCTATTGCTCAAGCGGTTGCTGATTTACGTAAAAAGCAAGGGCTAACAGGGCCATGCTTTGTCGGCAAAGACACCCACGCGTTGTCTGAAGCGGCATTTATTACGGTTATTGAGGTGTTAGCTGCAAACCAAGTCAATGTGGTTATCCAAGCCGATAACGGGTTTACTCCGACGCCTGCCATATCCCATGCGATTATCAGTTATAATCAATCCCATCAAGATGTTGCGGATGGAATTGTCATTACACCTTCTCATAACCCACCAGAAGATGGCGGTATAAAATATAATCCCTCGAATGGTGGCCCTGCTGATACCGATTTAACATCGGTTATCGAAAAGCAAGCAAATCAATTACTCGCAAACGGCCTTACGGGTGTTAAGCGTATTTCTTTTGAAGATGCGCTGGTCAGTGGTTATGTCACCGAACAAGATTTAGTCATGCCTTATGTCGCCGCACTGGGTGAAGTGGTGGATATGAAGGCGATTCAAAAAGCAGGTTTAAAATTAGGTGTCGACCCACTCGGTGGTTCTGGCATCGAATATTGGCGCAAGATTGCTGAATATTATCAATTAGATCTTGAACTGGTGAATGATCAATTAGATCAAACATTTCGTTTTATGCCGCTTGATCATGATGGTGTGATCCGCATGGATTGCTCATCGCGTTGGGCGATGGCTGGCCTATTAGGGATGAAAGAAAAGTTTGACTTAGCATTCGCCAACGACCCTGATTATGACCGTCATGGTATCGTCACCCCAGCAGGGTTAATGAATCCAAACCACTACCTTGCGGTCGCGATCGATTACCTATTCCAGCATCGCCCACAATGGGGGAAAGAGGTCGCCGTCGGGAAAACACTCGTTTCAAGTGCCATGATTGACCGTGTTGTTGCCGATATTGGACGTGAACTTGTCGAAGTACCCGTTGGTTTTAAATGGTTCGTCGATGGCTTGTTTAACGGAAAATTGGGTTTCGGCGGCGAAGAGAGTGCCGGAGCGTCTTTCCTTAAATTTGATGGCACACCTTGGTCGACAGATAAAGACGGTATCATTTTATGTTTGCTAGCGGCGGAAATTACTGCGGTGACAGGGGAAAACCCTCAGCAACGTTATAACAAACTCGCCGAAAAATTTGGTGCGCCTATTTATAGTCGTATTCAAGCCAAAGCCACCCATGAGCAAAAAGCGAAACTCAGTAAGTTGTCGCCAGAGATGGTCACTGCGGACTCTTTAGCGGGCGATAAGATCACTCAACGTTTAACGACGGCACCGGGTAATGGCGCTTCTATTGGCGGGCTAAAAATCATGACCGATTATGGTTGGTTTGCCGCTCGTCCATCCGGCACGGAAGAAGCGTACAAAATCTATTGTGAAAGTTTCCGTGGCGAAGAGCATTTACGCCAAATTGAACAAGAAGCAATAGAGATTGTGAATAAGGTTATTGCTTAATCAGCCGTATCATTAATGCCTAACTGGCTAGAGCAAAATATTTTCAAATCCCGATTATGCAAAACAGGCCATAATCGGGATTATATTTTTTATTCGTCCACTATCGCTTCATAATATTGTGGTGGTATTTGTTGTGACGGGATTAACAAAATTCCTCTCTTTTTTATCAATAAATTCAACTTATCGTATTTCCCATCAACTCGACAATAACCGTTGCAGCAAGTGACAGGTGATGATACAACCATAGTTACTGAGTTAATTTAACAAACATTGTTGAAATTGAAGATAGGGTGAAATCAATGAGTCAGGTTTATAATTTCAGTGCGGGTCCTGCCATGCTACCTGTTGAAGTCATGCGTCGTGCTGAACAGGAATTTTGTAACTGGAAAGGCTTAGGCGTTTCTGTTATGGAAGTTAGCCATCGCGGCAAGGATTTTATTGCGATAGCGGAGGAAGCAGAGCAAAATTTACGTGATTTATTAAATATTCCGCAAAATTATAAAGTACTATTTTGCCATGGTGGTGCTCGCGGTCATTTCGCTGCATTACCGCTGAATCTGTTGGGCGATAAAACCACGGCAGACTATATTGTTGGTGGCTATTGGGCGGAATCTGCGGCAGAAGAAGCACAAAAATATTGCACTCCTAACATTATCCAAGTCAAACAAGAAAAAGACGGTGTTGTGGGTGTGAAACCGATGAGCGAATGGCAATTAAGCTCAGATGCGGCTTATGTTCACTATTGCCCTAATGAAACTATTGATGGCCTAGCTATCCATGAAGAACCTGATTTCCCGAAAGACAAAGTGATCATTGCGGACTATTCATCTTCGATTCTGTCTAAACCTATTGATATTAGCCGTTATGGCGTGATTTATGCAGGAGCACAAAAGAATATTGGTCCAGCGGGTCTTACCATTGTTATTATCCGTGAAGATCTCTTGGGCAAAGCTTCAAAGCAGACACCCTCAATATTTGATTATACAACCTTAGCAAAATATGACTCGATGTTTAATACACCGCCGACTTTTGCTTGGTATTTATCAGGCATGGTCTTTAAGTGGTTGAAAGAGCAGGGCGGCTTGCAGGAAATGGCAAAACGCAACTATGAAAAATCACAATTGTTGTATAACGCAATCGATGATAGTGAATTTTATATTAACCGCGTTGCGGTCGAAAACCGTTCTTGGATGAACGTACCTTTCCAAATGCAAAATCCTGCGTTGGATGACAAATTCCTTGAAGAAGCGAAAGCACAAGGGCTATTGTCACTAAAAGGTCACCGCGTTTCAGGTGGGATGCGTGCATCAATATACAATGCGATGCCATTAGCCGGTGTCCAAGCACTTGTTGATTTCATGGCAGACTTTGAACGTCGCCACGCATAATCATCTTCCCGACCCAATCCGCGCATTGGGTCGGGTTTAACTATCTTCATTTTTGAAAACGATAATAAATAATTAGGCAAACAGTACTGGAGAACCTGCGCTTTATGCAATCCCTGACATTACAACCTATCTCTTCAATTAACGGAACGATCAACCTGCCAGGGTCTAAAAGTGTATCGAACCGAGCGCTGTTATTAGCGGCGATGGCTAATGGCACAACGTTACTGACAAACTTACTGGATAGTGATGATATTCGCCATATGCTGAATGCATTAAGCCAGCTTGGTGTTAATTACCAATTGTCTGAAGATAAAACACGTTGCCGTGTTCAAGGAGTCGGTGGGCGGTTATGCCATACTGACGAACTGGAAATTTTTCTGGGTAATGCGGGTACGGCAATGCGCCCATTGACCGCAGCATTGTCGTTAGCGAATAACAATATTGTGTTAACAGGCGAGCCTCGCATGAAAGAGCGCCCAATAGGGCATTTAGTTGATGCTTTACGTGAAGGTGGCGCTACGATTGATTACCTAGAACAAGAAAATTATCCACCCCTTCGCTTACGTGGTGGTTTTTCTGGTGGTGAAATATCGGTTGATGGCTCTGTCTCTAGCCAATTTTTGACCGCACTTTTGATGGCCGCGCCGTTGGCTGAGAAAGAGACAATCATTACTATCTCAGGTGAATTGGTTTCAAAACCTTATATCGATATCACCTTAGCTTTGATGGCAACGTTTGGCGTTGAAGTGGATAATCACCAATATCAACGCTTTGTTATTAAAGGGCAACAGCAGTATCAATCACCCGGTGAATACTTAGTCGAAGGTGATGCGTCATCAGCATCCTATTTTCTTGCCGCGGCAGCTATTAAAGGTGGTACTGTCAGAGTGACAGGTATTGGTCGTAATAGTCTCCAAGGCGATACCAAGTTTGCCAATGTACTGGAGAAAATGGGGGCAACAATTCGTTGGGGGGATGACTTTATTGAATGCCAACGAGGTACGTTAAACGGAATCGATATGGACATGAACGCTATCCCAGATGCGGCGATGACCATTGGTACTGTGGCACTGTTTGCGCAAGGGGAAACGGTGATCCGTAATATCTATAATTGGCGCGTGAAAGAGACGGATAGACTGTATGCTATGGCGACTGAACTGCGTAAGGTCGGTGCTGAAGTCGAAGAGGGGCACGATTTCATCCGTATTGTTCCGCCAGCGCAATTACAGCATGCTGAAATTGAAACCTATAACGATCACCGAATTGCTATGTGTTTTTCGCTCGTTGCCTTGTCTGATACCCCTGTTACGATTTTAGATCCAGGGTGCACGGCAAAAACATTCCCAGATTACTTCCAACAATTAGCCCGTCTGAGCTAAATTTTAATTATTCGACTGACTGACTTTGCATTGAGGCAATGTCAGTCAGTATCCATAATTAGCCGCCATTTATATATCTGCATAACCATTTTTCTGCGACTCATCAGAACCTGCTTATTTCACAAAATCGTCGAGTAGGTATAATACCACTACAGATTTTAATTGCAGGTGGTGAAACCACGTGCAGAGAAGGAGACCTTTTATGGTGGCAATTGCCCCTGTAATAACCGTTGATGGACCAAGTGGTGCTGGTAAAGGTACATTATGCCAAGCGCTGGCAAACCAGTTTGGATGGCAACTCTTAGATTCTGGTGCGATTTATCGTGTTCTCGCATTAGCGGCTTTACATCATCATGTAGACATTCAGTCTGAAGATGCGTTAGTACCTTTAGCGGCAAACCTAGATGTACGCTTTGTGCCAGAAGAAAACCAGTTAAAAGTGATTTTAGAAGGCGAAGATGTTTCAAATCAAATTCGCACGGAAGATGTGGGTAAAACCGCCTCGCAAATAGCAGCTTTTCCGCGTGTAAGGGAAGCGCTATTACGCCGGCAACGCGCATTTAGAGCGATGCCTGGTTTGATTGCAGATGGTCGTGATATGGGAACCGTTGTTTTTCCTGACGCTCCCGTCAAAATTTTTCTTGACGCTTCCGCAGAAGAGCGCGCTCATCGGCGCATGAAGCAGTTGCAGGAAAAAGGGTTTGATGTTAACTTTGAACGACTTTTAACCGAAATACAAGAACGCGACTATCGTGATCGTAACCGTTCGGTTGCACCTTTAGTTGCCGCGAAGGATGCTTTGATTTTGGACTCCACAAGTATGTCAATTGAGGAAGTCATTGAAAAAGCACAAGCCTACGCGAAAAAAATTCTGCAATTATCTTAATAATTGGCTGTATTTTAGCTTATAATGTAGATAGTATACGCATCTAATACTATGTTGATTTTTTCGCTTAACATGGTAATCACCTTATGACAAGGAAAGTTGTGGGGTATGTAAAACAACCCCATTTGGCCGGAAGCTGAATGGACGTTAATTTAAAACTCTTGAAGATCATTAATATGACAGAATCTTTTGCTCAACTCTTTGAAGAATCCCTGCAGAATATTGAAACCCGTCCTGGTTCTATCGTCCGTGGTACTGTTGTTGCCATCGATAAAGACGTTGTTCTGGTTGACGCAGGTCTGAAATCTGAATCTGCTATCCCAGTAGAACAATTCAAAAATGCTCAGGGTGAGCTAGAAATCCAAGTTGGCGACGAAATCGACGTAGCTCTGGATGCAGTTGAAGATGGTTTCGGTGAAACTATCCTTTCTCGTGAGAAAGCGAAACGCCACGAAGCATGGCTGATGCTGGAAAAAGCTTACGAAGAAGCTGAGACTGTAACCGGTGTTATCAACGGTAAAGTAAAAGGTGGTTTCACTGTAGAACTGAACGGTATCCGTGCGTTCTTACCAGGTTCACTGGTTGACGTTCGTCCAGTTCGTGACACAACCCACTTGGAAGGCAAAGAGCTAGAGTTCAAAGTTATTAAGCTGGATCAGAAACGCAACAACGTTGTTGTTTCTCGCCGTGCTGTAATTGAATCTGAAAGCAGCGCAGAACGCGATCAACTGCTCGAAAATCTGCAAGAAGGCATGGAAGTTAAAGGTATCGTTAAGAACCTTACTGACTACGGTGCATTCGTTGATCTGGGCGGTGTTGATGGCCTGCTGCACATCACTGATATGGCTTGGAAACGTGTTAAACACCCAAGCGAAATCGTCAATGTTGGTGATGAAATCACAGTTAAAGTTCTGAAATTCGACCGTGAGCGTACCCGTGTTTCTCTGGGTCTGAAACAACTGGGCGAAGATCCTTGGGTTGCAATCGCTAAACGTTATCCAGAAGGTACTAAACTGACTGGTCGCGTAACTAACCTGACTGACTATGGTTGCTTCGTCGAAATCGAAGAAGGCGTTGAAGGTCTGGTTCACGTTTCAGAAATGGATTGGACTAACAAAAACATCCACCCATCTAAAGTTGTTAACGTTGGTGACGTTGTTGAAGTTATGGTTCTGGATATCGATGAAGAACGTCGTCGTATCTCTCTAGGCCTGAAACAATGCAAAGCGAACCCATGGCAGCAATTTGCAGAAACTCACAACAAAGGTGACCGTGTTGAAGGTAAAATCAAGTCAATCACTGACTTCGGTATCTTCATCGGTCTGGAAGGCGGCATCGATGGCCTGGTTCACCTGTCTGACATCTCCTGGAACGTTGCAGGCGAAGAAGCAGTTCGTGAATACAAAAAAGGTGACGAAATCGCAGCCGTTGTTCTGCAAGTCGACGCAGAGCGTGAGCGTATCTCTCTGGGCGTTAAGCAGTTAGCTGAAGATCCATTCAATAACTACTTAGCAGCAACCAAGAAAGGCGCAATCGTAACTGGTAAAGTTATCGCAGTTGATGCTAAAGGTGCAACTGTTGAGCTGACTCTGGGCGTTGAAGGTTACCTACGTGCATCAGAAGCTTCTCGTGACCGTGTTGAAGATGCAACACAGGTTCTGAAAGTTGGTGATGATGTTGAAGCTAAATACACTGGTGTTGACCGTAAAAACCGTGTAATCAACCTGTCTGTTCGTGCAAAAGACGAAGCTGATGAAAAAGACGCTATCGCTACTGTGAACAAGCAAGAAGATACTAGCTTCGGTAACAACGCAATGGCTGAAGCTTTCAAAGCAGCTAAAGGCGAATAATTAAGGTAGGGGTAACAGGCGTTACCCCTTCGTAACGGTAGTTTAGGGAGGTACTATGACCAAGTCTGAGTTAATCGAAAGACTGGCTAGCCAGCAATCTCATCTGTCAGCAAAAACGGTCGAGGATGCTGTTAAAGAAATTCTCGAACATATGGCAGATACTCTGGCTGGTGGTGAACGTATAGAAGTCCGCGGATTCGGCAGTTTTTCTCTTCACTACCGTGCTCCGCGTGTTGGGCGTAACCCAAAAACTGGAGACAAAGTGGAGTTGGAAGGTAAATACGTTCCTCACTTTAAACCAGGTAAGGAATTACGTGACCGTGTAAATATTTATGGTCAATAATTGATTGTAAATCTTAATTATTAGTTCAAAACGGTGCTTGTGTTTCACAGCACCGTTTTTTTATTGGGGGTCTTTAACGTATTGATAGCGTTTCTGGCTAAAACGACACACTCAGTAAAGGGGATCGTGAGCTGCTTAATTGCTTATCTGACTCGCAGGAAACCGTTTAAGTATTGTCGTAGGGCTGGAGCAATCTGCTAATGGCTAAAAAATAGAGCACCATAGGTTAGGAGCGTAATAAAACTGGTTATGGTATAGCAATGGCTTGGAATGCAGACACAAGTTACCCGAACATGAATGACCCACTTAGGTAGTTAGATTATATAGGTTGTTGATATTTAGCTTAGCTAAAATCGAGATAGATGAAGCTATATAGACAACGATATCATTTACTTTTAATTTAATCCAAACGGCGATACTCTCTCTCAATAATTATTTAAATTAACAATAAAAACAAAATAGTTTTGCGAAGCCCCTCCTAAATAAAAAAATATGATTGAGTGATATCATCAAGTATTAGGAAGCAGCTCGTATCGCTGATATTCATGTTTTCCAAAAAAGGGTAAGCCTCGTTATGGTGCTCATTCATGTGGCGCACTAAGAGGTGAGGAAATGTATGGCAGTATACTGACACTATTTCGGGGAGGATCACTTTCCTATACTTTAGCGGCGATCGCGATATTTATTGGCACATTACCGATTTTATTTATTCATCATATCCCCACAATAAATAATTCATTCATTATTTCAGGTATCTTGTTTCTATTTTTGTTATTTATAAAAGCACATCGTTATCTGAAGTTTTTTCTATTAATAGCTATCGCATTTTTGTGGGCATGTTGGCACGCTAATGATGTTATTGAGAAAATAAACCTACTGTCAAAAAAGTACCAATTATTAGACGTTACTATTATCAGCGTACCACTATTTAATAAAGAAAAAGAAAACATTAAAGTCAGAATTAATAAAGTTGCTGGGGTCACCGTGTTTCCGCCATTATATGCGGTATGGCAAGTGAAACATCGGTCAGGTGTTACTATTTGTGCGGGGCAAACTTGGCAACTTAATAGCCTATTAAAACCGTTACATGCATCCTTAAATGAAGGGGGCTTTGACCAACAACGTTATAGCCTATCACAACGTATTATTGGTAAATTAAAAAACACCCAAACAACAATGATCGACTCTCGCTGCTCTGTGCGGCAGAGGGTAATAGATTTTTATAAGGAAGAAATTCTTTCATTAAAAAATGCTGCGATTACTTATGCTTTAATGTTTGGTGAGCGCACATTATTAACGCCTGAGTTATCTGCACTATTACAAAGTACAGGTGTGAGCCACCTTATCGCCATATCCGGTTTGCATATCGGGCTATCTTATTTACTAGGCTATTGGCTTGCTCGGTGCTTACTGTATTTGCTTCCCAGCTACGTTATTAGCCCCAAAATACCTATTATATTTGGAGGCATTTTTGCTTTTCTGTATGGATGGGTCTCTGGTTTCGCTATTCCAGCAACACGTGCTTTAATTGCATTGGGGTTGTGGATCTATATCAAACAGCAAAAGAGCCTCTATTTTTCATGGCAATGGGCGGTATGGAGCATTGGTTTGATTGTGCTTGCAGACCCTTTAGCTATGCTATCTGACAGCTTTTGGTTATCCAGTTTTGCGGTATTGGCGATACTGTATTGGTTCAAGTTATTTTCTGTATCATCTTCTACACAGCATACAAAAATCCTTGGTTGGTTAATTCCTTTCGTGCATTTACAAACGGGTTTATTGATCTTATTAGCACCAATACAAATGGGATTATTTCAAGGGATCAATTTTATGAGCTTTTGGGCAAACCTCTGGTTGGTTCCTATTGTTTCTTGGTTGGTTGTACCGCTTATCTTACTCTCATTTCTGCTATATCTGTTTCCAAGTGCTGCAATCCATCATTTTATTTTGCAATTAATTGATAGCATTATTTCAATAGGAATAAAGCCATTAGCGTATCTCAGTGATTTTTGGATGGAGCTACAGTCCGTTTCATTGTGGGTTTCTTTATTCTGCTGGTTGATTGGTGTATTTATTTCATTTGGCTGGCATCGAACCTATATTGGGTTATTAGGCTGTTTTAGTGCATTGTGCATCGGCACTGAAAGTGCGGTTGATAAATCAGTAGAGCAAGGATGGAGCTTAACCACTCTGGATGTTGGTCATGGTTTAGCCGTTGTAATACAGCAAAAAGGCGTCTCCTATTTATATGATACAGGTAATCGTTGGCAAGGAGGAAGTAACGCCCAAAAACAGATCATTCCATACTTAAAACGAAAAGGGATTATCCCGATAGGCCTTATTCTAAGCCATAAGCACCTTGACCATATAGGCGGAGTGCCATTTCTAAAAAAACAATACCCTTGGTTAAATGTGCGAAGCAGTTTTGGAGGGGGGCAACATCTTCCTTGCTCTAAAGGTCAACGTTGGCAATGGGGAGAGCTGCACTTTGAAGTGCTTTGGCCTGAAAAGCTTGCTGAAAAGTCTCATAATGATGATTCTTGTGTGATCATGTTAACCGATGGCTACCATAAAATCTTACTAACAGGTGATATCGAAAAGCAGGGTGAGCAAGCAATTACCGCACTATATAAACATCGATTAAATGCGGACATTGTTTTTGCGCCACATCATGGCAGCAATACGTCATCAACGTCACTATTCATTAGAACAATTTCACCAACAACGGTATTAGTCTCTTCAGCAAGATACAGTCCTTGGAAAATACCGTCAGATAAAGTGTACTTACGGTACAAAAATAATAATATTAAATGGATTAATACAGCGGAGTCAGGTCAGGTAACCATCTGGTTTAAAAGAGAAAAGTTAAACATTTTGCGCTATCGAATCGAAATGTACCCTAGATGGTATCATCTCTGGTTTGGTGATCCGCCATTTCCCGAGTAGAATAGTGCGCTTACATTAAGTTTGGTAATAAAAACATGATTGATAAAGACCTTTCGACACGACAAACGTTTCGCCGGTTATGGCCTACTATTTCGCCGTTTAAAGCAGGCTTATTTGTTGCAGCTATCGCTCTAGTCATCAACGCAGCAGGGGATGCGTTTATGATTTCTTTATTAAAGCCTTTACTCGATGAAGGGTTTGAGAAAGCGGATAATGACGTTTTAAAATGGCTTCCTCTCGCTATGTTAGGTCTAATTATTGTTCGTGGTGCATCTAGCTTTGTTTCAACCTACTGTGTTTCGTGGGTTTCTGGGCAAGTTGTAATGAGTATGCGCCGTAAGCTATTTGGCCATATGATGGGAATGCCTGTCAGCTTTTTTGATCAGCAATCTACAGGAACCCTCTTATCACGTATCACTTATGACTCAGAGCAAGTGGCGGCATCATCGTCAGGTGCATTAATTACCATTATTCGTGAAGGTGCCTATATCATCGGTTTGTTTGCGATGATGTTCTACTATAGCTGGCAACTCTCCCTCATTTTGATTGTTATCGCGCCAATCGTCTCTATTACAATCCGCATCGTCTCTAAGCGTTTTCGTAAGATCAGTAAAAATATGCAAACGGGGATGGGGCATGTTACGGCTAGTGCTGAACAAATGTTAAAAGGGCACAAAGAAGTTTTAATTTTTGGCGGACAAAAAGTTGAAACTGAGCGCTTTAATAAAGTCAGCAATAATATGCGTAGCCAATCAATGAAAATGGTCACTGCTTCGGCAATTTCAGACCCGATTATTCAATTGATTGCTTCTTTTGCATTAGCGTTCGTTCTGTATGCGGCAAGTTTCCCTGAAATTCGTGAACAGTTATCACCGGGGACAATCGCCGTTGTTTTCTCTTCTATGTTTGCTTTAATGCGCCCATTGAAATCGCTCACTAACGTTAACTCTCAGTTCCAACGTGGGATGGCAGCATGCCAAACACTATTCTCTATTCTCGATACTGAACAAGAAAAAGACGAGGGAACCAAAGTATTATCTAATGTGAAAGGTGATATTGAATTTGAAAATGTCACGTTTACTTATGCAACTAAAGAACATCCTGCATTAGATGATATTTCATTTACTTTACCAGCAGGTAAATCGGTGGCCTTGGTTGGGCGTTCAGGCTCAGGGAAATCAACCATTGCCAATTTGATTACACGTTTCTATGACATCGATAAAGGCTCTATCCGTATTGATGGGCATGATATTAGGGAATATACCCTTGAGTCATTGCGTAACCAAGTGGCTCTGGTTTCACAGCATGTGTATTTGTTTAATGATACCATTGCAAACAATATTGCTTATGCAACGGATGGGCGTTTTAGCCGCGAGCAAATTGAGAAAGCCGCAGAAATGGCTTATGCGATGGACTTTATCGCGAAACTGGATAAAGGTTTAGATACGGTGATTGGGGAAAATGGTGTGATGCTCTCGGGGGGGCAACGCCAACGTATTGCCATTGCTCGCGCACTGTTGCGTGACGCCCCTATCTTGATCCTAGATGAAGCAACGTCTGCATTGGATACTGAATCAGAAAGAGCTATTCAAGCAGCACTGGACGAACTGCAAAAAAATAGAACGTCTCTTGTGATTGCTCACCGCTTATCAACCATTGAAAATGCGGATGAAATTTTAGTTGTTCAAGATGGTCGCATTATCGAACGTGGCAACCATAAAGCGTTATTAGCGCTAGAGGGGGCCTATGCTCAACTACATAAAATACAGTTTAGCCAATGATAGAAAAAATCTGGGCTGGTCAGTCATGGCTTTATATCTTACTACTGCCGTTCTCGCTGCTGTATGGGGCGATCGCGTTAGTTAGGCGTATAAGTTATCAAGCTGGGTTATTCCGTTCTTGGAAGGCACCAGTTCCAGTAATCGTTGTTGGCAATTTAACGGCAGGGGGGAATGGTAAAACGCCTGTCGTTATTTGGCTAGTAGAAGCATTAACTCGGGAAGGTTACCGCGTTGGTGTGGTTTCTCGGGGATATGGTGGAAAAGCAGATCACTATCCACTAGTGATTTCATCAACGACGACAACGGCTGAAGCCGGTGATGAACCTATTTTAATTCACTACCGAACCAAAGCGCCTGTCGCGGTGGCCCCCAAACGCAGTGAGGCGGTGAAAGCATTACTGGAAAACCATGAGTTGGACGTGATCATCACCGATGATGGTTTGCAACATTATGCGTTAGCGAGAGACTACGAAATCGTTGTGATTGATGGTCAACGCCGTTTTGGCAATGGCTGGTGGTTACCCGCTGGGCCAATGCGTGAAAGAGCGGGGCGTTTAACGAGTGTGAATGCCGTCATCGTTAATGGTGGGCAAGCAAACGCTAATGAAGTCGCTATGGCATTAGAAGGGGATATTGCCGTTAATTTACTCAGTGGTGAAAAGTGTGCAGTGAGTGAACTTAAAACGGTGGTTGCTATGGCTGGCATAGGTCATCCTCCTCGCTTTTTCGCCTCCTTAGAAAAAAAAGGGTTAGAATTGGTGCAAACGCATGCTTTTGCAGATCATCAGCCGTATCAACAACACTCTCTGTTAGCATTAACACCTAATAATGAACCCCTGCTAATGACCGAAAAAGACGCAGTAAAATGCCAATCCTTCGCCCAAGCCAATTGGTGGTATCTGCCTGTGGACGCTTCTTTCGATGCGTCAGGGGAAGCAAAGATCCTCAGTGAGATCAAAAACACGGTAGAGCGCTATAAAAAAACTTGTCTTTAAACATTTACTGTGATAATAATATCTCCAGCGTGATGTAGATCTCTTTATTATGTATATAAATGTAATTCATTAATAATGAGTATCTATATTTGATTTATTCACGGTCAACTGAGTTCGTCTCTATTTCCTCGCAGTTTCCACGTTTATTCATCAGTTTTGTCATCTCAATGTCAAAATAGGCTGTTAAGTTACAGTGGATGATTGGTATGCGAAAGACCGTTAATTTAATAGTGTGTACAGATTAATAACAACAGTACATCCGGTAGTAATCGTTTACTTGCTCTTAAAGCGTTTTAATAAATCGGCAATTTATCATGGGGTATAACGTGTAAAGAGTAATAGTACAACAATAAATAGAATTATTGTTCTCAGAACAAAAGGAGTTTTAATATGAATTTTCAATTACATATGGGTCGAGTTAAATGGTTTGATGCAAATAAGGGTTATGGATTCATTTCACCAATAAATGGCGGTGATGATATCTTTGTTACACGTAAATCAATTGCAAATAAAAAAATCAAATCATTATTTGAAGGTCAAAATGTCGAGTTTTCTGTTACTCGCAATTCAGATGGCATAACGGCTGCTGACGTTATTGCTTATTAATTAAATCATTAACAGTACCGTTTCTCCTGCACCTCTATCCTCTCAATTTCTCGCAGGAGAGCGTATTCAAAAAGATTAAAGTTAACGGTGATATCGGCTTGTGTTATCCTGACCCGAAGTGAGTTAAATCCATTTGGGAGAAAACATGGATCACCGTTTACTTGAAATCATTGCATGCCCTATCTGTCATGGCAAATTAAGTTACAACAAAGAAAACCTTGAACTGATTTGCAAATTCGATCACCTTGCCTATCCTATCCGTGATGGCATCCCTGTTTTGTTGGAAAGTGAAGCTCGCAAAGTTGCATTAGACGAAGGGCAGTAATCATTATGTTTACTGTTATTATTCCTGCTCGTTATGCTTCTACTCGACTGCCGGGGAAACCCCTTGCTGATATCCATGGCAAGCCGATGGTTGTCAGAGTCATGGAGCAAGCCATTAAGTCAGGGGCGTCACGTGTCGTTGTGGCGACCGATCACCCTGACGTTGCGAATGCAGTTATCCAAGCAGGTGGTGAAGCTTGTATGACTGATCCTAACCACCAATCAGGAACAGAGCGTTTAGCAGAGGTCATTGACACCTATGGCTTTGCGGACGACGAAATCATTGTGAATGTACAAGGTGATGAGCCTTTGATCCCACCTGAAATCATTAGTCAAGTTGCAAGGAACCTTCAAGGTAGCCAAGCGCAGATGGGAACATTGGCAGTGCCTATTCATGATGCTCAAGAAGCCTTTAATCCAAATGCGGTAAAAGTAGTGACAGATCATGAAGGTTATGCGCTTTACTTTTCTCGAGCGACCATTCCATGGGATAGAGATAAATTCGCCGTTAGCCAAAATGCTATCGGTGATCATTTCTTACGTCATATTGGGATCTACGCTTATCGCGCAGGGTTTATTCGTCGTTATATTAAATGGGAAGCCAGCCCATTAGAGAAAATCGAAATGCTAGAGCAGTTAAGAGTGCTTTGGTATGGCGAAAAAATACATGTGGCAGTGGCCGAAAAAGCACCGGGTGCTGGTGTGGATACTCCAGAAGATCTCGAGCTAGTAAGAAAGCAATTTAAATAAGCACCGATGAATATCGGTAGCCATATAAGGTGTGTACTCATTTCTGAGCCACACCTTTTTTATTGTTCTATTTATTCTGCTTCTATGGCCTCAGGCGTTAAAATGGGGGGTTCTAGTGCTTCGGTGTTATCTGGCTTTAAATAAAACCAAATAGAGCCGATTAATTCATACCAAGCCCGTTCGCTATGGCTAAAATAGAATGCGGAAGGGAAATATTTTTCCCACGGATTGAGTGCACTTTTGATGGCCAATTGGTTTGCAGGGGCAGGAATAGGCTGCATGCCGCGTGCTGTAAACATGGAAATGGCTCTTGGTAAGTGGTTCGCCGAGGTCACCAGCAAAAACGGCTCTTTCCCAATTATTTTTTCCACTTCAAATGCTTCTTCTTGCGTATCCTTTGGCTCTGTTAATGCAATCGTATCGCTAGCAGGTACACCAAGTGACTGAGCAACCATGGCCGCAACTTCTGCACTACTGATAGTGCTATTCGCTTTGCTTCCTGTAAAAATAAGCTTACTTCCTGGGTATTTTAGGTATAAACGGACACCTTCAGTGACGCGAGGCAGGCTATTGTTGAGCAAGTTAGAACTCGGGCTCCAATCTGGATTATAGGTAAACCCACCACCGAGCACGACAATATAGTGAACATTCTCGGGGGGATTTTCTGTGATCAGTTCATAGCGTTTATCGAAATTCCCTTCAACAGGGGCAAGTAAACTGTCGGAAATAGGCTGCAACCCTAAAAGGGCAATAACAATAAGGCTCATGGATACACAGGCCTTGCCACTCTTTTGCCAGCGTGTAAACCACAGCAATATAAGGCCGATAAACCCGATCAGCAGCAGTAGAGGGAGCGGCATAAGTAAGGCGCCCAAGTATTTTTTTAAAAGAAATAGCATAAGTGAACCTATTTTTTGGAGTTTATCGTCAATTAATTGTTCTGATTGCTGAATTCAGGACCGCACTATGCCAAAATAAGGCCGTTATCTGTTATAATCGTCATACTTCAAGTTGCTGTATTTTTGACTACACTCATTCGCACGAGTCACAGAGCTATCGATGCTCCTAGCGGTTCAAACCCTGCACATCGAGTTATTGAGCGTATATCATTTAGGTTTCAGCAGCCTTAAACATCAAGCAGATGTACAGCGTTATTTTAGCCGAATTAATATTGAATCATATTCTGGATTTGATCTTATTTCATTAACGGCGAAATAAGAACTGGCTGATTTTAACATTTGCTGGGAAGGTGGCGTTGTGTTAACAGGCATGAATGGCTAATTTAAAGAGTACCGGATAATACATGGTAGACCGCAACTTTGATGATATTGCTGATAAATTTGCAAAAAATATCTATGGCACGACAAAAGGTAAAATACGCGAAGCGGTTGTTTGGCAAGATCTAACCCAATTGATTTTATCTCAGTTTAATGGGCAAACATTGCGTATCTTAGATGCAGGCGGTGGCGAAGGTCACTTTTCGCGCAAACTGGCGGCAATGGGACATCAGGTCATACTTTGCGATTTATCCGAAGAAATGCTTGAACGCGCTAATGAACTTGCCGAAGAACAAGGGATTAGCGAAAATATGCGTTTTATTCATTGTGCCGTTCAAGATATTCGCCAACATATTGAAGGTACGGTTGATTTAGTGCTATTTCATGCGGTACTTGAATGGATTAGTGAACAGAAATATGCAATTGAACAGTTGGTAGATATAATTAGGCCAGAAGGCGTATTTTCTGTCATGTTCTATAATGCAAATGGTTTAGTAATGCGAAACGCGATTTTAGGTAATTTTCATCTTGCTACACCGCATATCCAACGTCGACGTAAACGTTCATTATCGCCACAAAATCCATTACTACCACAACAAGTCGATGAATGGTTGTCTGATTGTAAAATGGAGATTATTGGCAAAAGTGGCGTCAGAGTCTTTCATGACTACCTGCAAAGTCGGCAGTTACAGCAAAAAGATTTTCCGGCGCTTTTGGCTTTAGAACAACAATATTGTCGTCAGGAACCCTACATCAGCATGGGGCGTTATATTCATGTCATGGCACGAAAACCAATAATAAAGGACGATTTATGAGTGATTTTTCCCAGACCGTCCCTGAACTCGTGTCCTGGGCACGAAAAAATGATTTTTCGATTTCACTGCCTCCAGAGCGCTTAGCTTTCTTGCTGGCGGTTGCGGTATTAAACAGCGAACGCGTTAACGGTGAAATGAATGAAGGGGAGTTGATTGATGCATTCCGTGAAGTGTGTAAAGGTTTTGAACAGACCACGGAATCATTATCTGTCAGGGCGAACAACGCCATCAATGATATGGTTCGCCAGAAAATATTTAACCGTTTTACCAGTGATATTACAGAAGGTAACGCCATTTACCGTTTGACATCACTTGGCATTGGAATAAGCGACTACTACATTCGTCAGCGTGAGTTTTCTACATTAAGGTTGTCTATGCAGCTATCCATTGTGGCAGGTGAGCTACAAAGGGCAGCAGAGGCAGCCGAAGAAGGCGGCGATGAATTTTATTGGCACCGTTTTGTATTCGCCCCCCTGAAATATTCAGTGGCTGAAATATTCGACAGCATTGATTTATCTCAGCGCGTGATGGATGAGCAGCAAAATAGTATCAAAGAAGATATTGCGGCATTACTCAACCAAGATTGGCAGGCCGCTATCGCAAACTGTGAACAGTTGTTATCAGAGACATCCGGTACATTGCGAGAGCTTCAGGATACGTTAGAAGCCGCCGGAGATAAATTACAGGCGAATTTATTACGTATTCAAGAAGCGAATATGAATGCGCCAGTCTTTTCCGATATGGTGGATAGGCTAGTTTACGATTTGCAAAACAAATTAGACCGCATTGTTAGTTGGGGTCAACAATCTATCGATCTCTGGATTGGTTACGACCGCCATGTCCATAAATTTATCCGTACTGCAATTGATATGGATAAAAACCGTATTTTCTCGCAGCGTTTACGCCAATCCGTTCAACAATATCTTGATAGCCCATGGGCGCTGACTTACGCGAATGCGGACCGTCTATTTGATATGCGTGACGAAGAGTTGGCCTTGAACGATGAAGAGGTGATGGGGGAATTGCCTCCAGACCTTGAATTTGAAGAGTTTAGCGAGGTGAACGATCGGTTAGCCGAGCTTATGGAAGCGGAACTGGCATTCTATAAACGCGAAAAACAGCCACTGGATGTTGCCCGAGTCGTACAAGAGTACTTAACGCAGTATCCACAGAAACGTCACTTTGATGTGACACGCATTATTATTGATCAGGCTGTTAAATTAGGTATCGCAGAGGCTGATTTGGCGGGATTGCCGTCAGAGTGGCTAGCAATTAATGATTACGGAGCCAAGGTGCAGGCACATGTCATCGACAAATATTGAACAATTTATGCCAGTTAAACTGGCTCAGGCATTGGCCAACCCCATTTTCCCAGAGCTAGATAGTCAATTGCGTTCAGGGCGTCATATTAGTATTGATGACCTTGATAACCATGCCTTCTTGATGGACTTTCAAGAGGTGTTAGAGCAATTTTATGCACGCTACAATGTGGAACTGATTCGGGCACCGGAAGGCTTTTTCTATTTACGTCCCCGTTCAACAACTTTGATCCCACGCTCGGTATTATCTGAGCTGGATATGATGGTAGGGAAAATTCTTTGCTATCTCTACTTAAGTCCTGAACGATTGACTAACCAAGGCATTTTTACCGCCCAAGAGCTATTTGAAGAGCTACTATCGTTGGCGGATGAAAGCAAATTATTGAAATTTGTTAATCAACGCTCAACCGGTTCTGATTTGGATAAACAAAAGCTACAAGAAAAGCTGAGAACCTCCCTGAACCGCTTACGTCGTTTAGGCATGGTACATTTTATTCAAAACGACTCGAACAGATTTATTATTTCTGAATCAGTATTCCGTTTCGGTGCTGACGTTCGTAGTGGTGATAACGTTCAAGAAGCCCAATTACGTATGATCCGTGACGGTGAGGCCATCTCCCTCGAAGAAGGGTTATCCTTACAGGATAGTGAAGATGAAGAGACAGACGAAGACCAAGATGCGGCTGAGAGTGATGAGGATGAACAAGTATGATTGAACGCGGGAAGTTTCGCTCACTGACGCTGATTAACTGGAACGGTTTTTTTGCGCGTACTTTTGACCTTGATGAGCTGGTGACCACGCTGTCAGGGGGAAATGGTGCAGGTAAATCAACAACGATGGCGGCATTTATTACCGCAATGATCCCCGATCTCACCTTGCTGCACTTCCGTAATACCACCGAAGCAGGGGCAACAACAGGTTCACGCGACAAAGGCTTACACGGTAAGCTACGCCCAGGTGTCTGTTATGCTGTTTTGGATGTTTTGAACTCTAAACATCAGCGCGTCATTGTTGGGGTGAGGCTGCAACAGGTTGCGGGTCGTGATAAGAAAGTCGATATTAAACCTTTCATGATCCAAGGTGTGCCAATCGCGACAGTACCGACCGAAGTTTTGACCGAAATAGTGGATGGGCGCCAAGCAAAAGTTATCGCTCTCAACGAATTAAAAGAGCGTTTAGAACAGCAAGAAGGCCTCCACTTTAAGCAATTCAACTCAATCACGGATTACCATTCAGTCCTGTTTGAACTCGGTGTTTTACCGAAGCGTTTACGTTCAGCCAGTGACCGTAGCAAATATTATCGTCTGATTGAAGCGTCATTGTATGGCGGGATCTCTAGTGCCATCACTCGCTCGCTACGTGATTATTTATTGCCAGAAAACAGTGGAGTACGTAAGGCTTTCCAAGACATGGAAGCTGCGCTACGTGAAAACCGCCTGACACTAGAAGCCATCCGCGTAACCCAATCGGATCGTGATTTATTCAAACATCTGATCAGCCAAGCTACGGATTATGTGTCAGCCGATTATATGCGTCACTCCAATGAACGACGTATTCACCTTGATTCAGCAATGGCAGCGCGTAGTGAACTATTGGCGAGCCGTAAGCAGTTGAGGCAAGAGCAAGTTCGTAGCGTTGAAATTGCCCGCGAATTGAACGAACAAAATAATGCATCGTCTGATTTAGAAGCTGATTATCAGGCTGCAAATGACCATTTAAACCTTGTTCAGACGGCATTGCGTCAGCAAGAGAAAATCGATCGCTACCAAGCCGATATTGAAGAGCTGACTTTCCGTCTTGAAGAGCAGTCGGAAGTGGTTGCTGAGGCGACAGAGCGCCAAGAAGAGTTTGAAGCACGTGCTGAAGCGGCTGAAATTGAAGTTGATGAATTAAAAAGCCAGTTGGCTGATTATCAGCAGGCGCTTGATGTCCAGCAAACCCGAGCTATTCAATATCAGCAAGCATTGCAGGCACTGACTCGGGCGCGTGAATTGTGCCAATTACCTGACTTATCAATAGAAAATGCAGACGAGTGGTTAGAAACCTTTGAAGCTCGCGAGCAGCAGGCCACAGAAGCGTTACTGACATTAGAGCAAAAAATCAGTGTTGCGGATGCGGCACACAGTCAGTTTGAGCAAGCGTACCAACTTGTTAAAAGTATGGTAGGTGAAGTCAGTCGTAGCGAGGCTTACCAGCAAGCAAGGGCGCTATTACGCGATTGGTCTTCACAGCAACATTTGGCAGAGCGAGTGCAACCATTGCGCATGCAACTCGCTGAATTACAACAACGCTTAGACAGTCAGCAAAATGCAGAGCGCTTATTAAACGAATTTTGTAAGCGACATAACAAAAGCTATGAGCCAGATGAATTAGATGGCCTAATGGCCGAGTTGGAAGCGCAGCAAGAAGAATTAAGTGTTGGTGTCAACGAAAGCGGCGAACGTCGTATGCAGATGCGCCAAGAGCTTGAGCAAATTCGTCAACGCATTCAAGTATTAACGGCTAAAGCGCCTGCATGGTTAATGGCACAAGAAGCGTTGACTCAGCTTAACGAACAAGCCAAACAATCATTTGAATCAAGTGGTGCTGTTACAGAGTACATGCAGCAACTGCTTGAACAGGAAAGGGAAATCACCGTTGAGCGTGACGAGGTGGCGAGCCAACGTCGCGAATTAGAGAAACAAATTGAGCGCCTCAGTCAACCTAGTGGTGCGGAAGATAGCCGTTTACTTGCCCTTGCAGAACGTTTTGGTGGGGTGTTGTTATCGGAAATCTACGACGATATCACCATTGAAGATGCCCCTTATTTCTCGGCGCTGTATGGTCCTGCTCGAAATGGGATTGTTGTTCAAGACCTTTCGGTGGTGCGCAGCCAATTAGAAACGTTGCAAGATTGCCCAGAAGATGTTTACTTTATTGAAGGGGATCCCCAATCCTTCGATGACAGTGTTTTCGATGCAGAAGAGTTTGAAAATGCGGTATTAGTACGCTCGTCAGATAGGCAATGGCGTTTTTCTCGTTATCCGGAAGTGCCCTTATTTGGCCGAGCAGCCCGTGAAACACGCTTAGAAGCATTGACACTAGAGCGTGATAACTTAGCTGAACGCTACGCAACGCTCTCGTTTGACGTACAAAAAATTCAACGTGCACATCAAGCTTTTAGTCGTTTTATTGGTCAACATATTTCGGTAGCTTTTGAAGCCGACCCTGAAGCCGAAATCCGCACCTTAAACCAAAAACGTACTGAGATAGAGCGTAATTTGGCTCAGTTTGAAGAGCAAACTCAGCAACAGCGCCAACAGTTTGCGATGGGTAAAGAGTCTCTATCTGCATTAAACCGACTATTACCTTTAGTTGGGTTATTGATGGATGAAACGCTAGCGGATCGTGCTGACGAAATTCGAGATGAGCTTTCAGAAGCAGAAGAAGCTGCCCATTTCTTAAATAAACATGGTCAGGCGTTAGCAAAACTAGAGCCTATCGTTACCGCGTTATTGAGTGACCCTGAGCAACATGATCAGCTACGTCAAGACTATGAGAACGCGAAACATAGTCAGCAAATCGCGAAACAACAGGCCTTTGCCTTGGTGGAAGTGGTGCAGCGTCGCGCCCACTTTAGCTACAGTGATTCGACGGGGATGGTGAATGAGAATGCCGACCTTAACGAAAAACTCCGCCAACGCTTAGAGCAAGCTGAAAATGAAAGAAGCCGCGCTCGTGAGCAGTTACGTCAGCAGCAATCACAATCAGCACAATTCAATCAAGTTTTAGCGTCGCTTCGCAGCTCGTTTGATACCAAACAAGAGATGTTAAAAGAGCTAGAAGCAGAAATGCAGGATATTGGTGTTAAAGCGGATCCTGATGCGCAAGAGCGTGCACGTATTCGTCGTGATGAGCTACATCAATCTGTCATGGCGAATCGTAGCCGAATTAACCAGCTAGAAAAACAGCAGACCTTATGTGAAGCGGAAATGGAAAACTTGCAAAAACGTATTCGCAAGTTAGAGAAAGATTATTATCTATTGCGCGAACAAGTGGTATCGGCTAAGGCTGGCTGGTGTGCTGTCATGCGCTTGGTGAAAGACAATGGTGTTGAGCGGCGTTTACACCGTCGAGAATTGGCTTATACTGACGGTGATAGTTTACGCTCAATGTCGGATAAGGCTTTGGGGGCGTTACGTTTAGCGGTAGCAGATAATGAACATTTACGTGATGTACTGCGTTTATCTGAAGATCCGAAACGCCCAGAGCGTAAGATCCAATTCTTTATTGCTGTTTATCAGCATCTTCGCGAGCGTATTCGTCAAGATATCATTCGTACTGATGACCCCATCGATGCAATTGAGCAAATGGAAATTGAGTTGGCTCGATTAACAGAAGAGCTAACGGCTCGTGAGCAAAAACTGGCGATCAGTTCGAAGAGTGTGGCTAACATTATTCGTAAGACCATTCAGCGTGAACAGAACCGTATTCGCATGTTGAACCAAGGCTTGCAGGCCGTTGCGTTTGGTCAGGTGAAAGGGGTACGCTTGAATGTCAATATTCGAGAAAGCCATTCTCTGTTATTGACGGTGCTCTCAGAAGAGAGCGAATTGCATCAAGACCTGTTCACCAGCCAGCGTTTAACCTTCTCTGAGGCGATGGCTAAGCTCTATCAACGCTTGAACCCACAAATCGATATGGGGCAACGCTTACCGCAAACTATCGGTGAGGAGTTACTTGATTATCGTAATTACCTTGAACTTGAAGTTGAAGTTAACCGCGGATCCGATGGGTGGTTGAAGGCGGAAAGTGGTGCATTATCGACAGGTGAAGCGATTGGTACAGGGATGTCGATATTGGTTATGGTGGTGCAAAGCTGGGAAGAGGAGTCACGTCGCTTACGTGCAAAAGATATCATTCCTTGCCGCTTGCTGTTCCTTGATGAGGCCGCTCGACTGGATGCAAAATCTATCGCTACCTTGTTTGAGCTGTGTGAGCGGTTAGAAATGCAGCTGATTATTGCAGCACCTGAGAATATCAGTCCTGAAAAAGGAACGACCTATAAATTGGTTCGTAAAGTGTTTGATAATCGAGAGCACGTACACGTTGTTGGATTAAAAGGGTTTGGTCAAGATAACCCAAGTTCACAAGCACAATTGCCTCAAGGGTAATTAACCTATTTAAGTCACTAAAAACGGCGTTAGAAATAATGCCGTTTTTTTTTAATAAAAATCCGCATAAGTTAAATTTACTGAATAGTGGTTAATTGGATCGGAATAAGAAAGTCACTATGAGACATTAATCTCATTTTTATGAGAGAAAAGACATTATTATCTGAATTCTTGTGATGCATTCCAAATAAATTATATTTCGTATAATTATGGCTTGCTTTCATGATGCCTGCATCGTCAATAAATCAGTAAGGATCCAACATGAAAAAAACGACATTGACCCTAAGTGCCATCGCGTTAGTATTCAGCTTTACGGCAACGTCACAGGCAAAAGTATTAATGCCAGACGTTGTTAGCCCAGGGGTAACTGTGGCAGAGTTAGCTGAACAGAAACCAATTCATTGGGTTTCTGTTGAGCAAATTAAAAATAGCCTTGAAGGCCAAGCTCCTATGGCTGTTGGTTTTGATATTGATGATACCGTACTTTTTTCCAGTCCTGGTTTTTATCGCGGTAAACTAGAATATTCTCCAAAGGATTTTAGTTATCTCAAAAATAGGGAATTTTGGGAAAAGATGAATAATGAATGGGATAAATTCAGCATGCCTAAAAAAGTCGGCATCGAGTTAGTCCAAATGCATCTAAAACGTGGTGATACTGTTTACTTTATTACTGGCCGCACGAAGACAAAAACAGAAACCGTTAGCCAATATGTACAAGAAGGGCTTGGTATCCCGGCAGATAAAATGAACCCAGTCATTTTTGCGGGGGATGAACCGGGACAAAATAATAAAGTCAGTTGGATGCGTGACCATAAATTAAAAATTTATTATGGTGATGCTGATGCCGATATTGCCGCAGCTCGTGAATTAAATATCCGTGGTATTCGTATTTTACGTGCCGCAAACTCCTCCTACCAACCATTACCTAAAGCAGGGCAATTTGGTGAAGAAGTTGTGATTAACTCTGAATATTAATTAGGTTAATCGACATAACATGAATAATATAAAGGCGCCTGGCGCCTTTTTTAGTATCTCACAAAGATTAACTCATAAGAGGTAAATGTATCATTCGCCATGAAATAGTCAAAAGAGGTGTAAAGAGGAAACTATCACACTTAAGTCATATTTAATTTAACAATCTAGTTATTATTTCATTTTTATGATTTGTTTTTAGGTATTTTAGCAGTAAATACGTCTATTTTTCATTGGTTGTATTTATTCTGTTTTAATGGCTAAGCGTAAAATCGTTTCGCGTTATTTAAAGACAAAATTAGCCAATTCCTATAACATTCTTTTCGAAATTAAATACAATTAATATTCAATATAATAAAAAATGATTGTTATCCATGTGGTTACTTAAGGTGGATTTATGGCAAAGAAAAGAGTGAAAGCTCTGCAACTTTCGGTAATTTGTGGGCTGTTGTCGATACAACTTCCTGTATTTTCAGCGCAAGACAATGGGCTAATTTTGACAGAAGAAGCGCCATTGCAGCAAGAGGTGGTGGCAGCCCCTGTGGCGACTATCACACCAACTGAAAGTTTAGCGCAAATTACGGGTGCATTACCTGCCGATATAAAACCTGTTTTTTCTTCACAACTCGCGAAGATTTATGCAGATCGGCAGATGAAACTGTTATGGCAAGATGAAACGGCTATCGAACAGTTTCAGCAACAACTGGCGGAGCTGGCACTTTCAGGGGTACAACCTCAATTTAATGAGTGGTTAGCCGCCCTTGAACATGTTCAGTTGAGCGAATTAGGCCGTGATGTGATTTTGTCTGATGCCATGTTGGGTTATCTACAATATCTTTCTGGTGTTTCAGCTAATGGACAATTTTGGCTATACCGGAAACAGCCTTACAAAATAGTGGCACCTACGGCAGAGCAAATGAAGCCATGGTTGGATGCCGCCGCCGAAAACCGCCTTAATGAATGGGTCAAATTACAAGCGCCTCAACATTCCCTGTATCAGCCTATGCGCGAAGAAATGTTGAGGCAACTAAAAATGGATGACGATGGGTTGGCTTTAGTGGATACCAAAACCCTAAAACCGGGTCAATCGAGTGATGATGTTATCGCTTTACGTGAGATCTTGTATCGCCAAGGGCTACTTGATGAAACGGCGATTAATACAGAGTTAGATGCCGCAGCGCCAGATGCAGAAATCGCCAAAGCGACCGCACAAGCGCGTTTGTACAGTGATGAGCTAGTTGAAGCTGTCAAAAAATTTCAACAGCGCTACGGCTTGGAAGCTGACGGTATGGTGGGGAAAGGCACCAAAGTTTGGCTGAATATGAAACCTCAGCAAAAAGCAGGGCTAATGGCGTTGAATATTCAACGCTTACGTATTATTCCTGAAAATAATGGCACTGGGATCTTGGTGAATATCCCTGCATTTTCATTAAATTTCTTCCTAAATGATGAAGTGATTTTAGATTCGAAAGTGATTGTTGGCCGGCCTGATCGTAAAACGCCAATAATGAGCAGTGCATTAAATAATGTGGTGATCAATCCACCTTGGAGCGTGCCTACCAGCATGGCTCGTAAAGACATTGCACCAAGAGGGAAGCAGGATCCTAGCTATTTTAGCCGCAAAGGTTACACGGTCTATTCCGGATGGGGGGAAGACTCCTTTGAGATTGATCCCTACTCCATCAATTGGGATGTGATCACTCCAGCGAATTTCCCTTATCGGATCCGCCAAGCACCGGGGCCAACCAACTCATTAGGCCGCTATAAATTTAATATGCCAAGTTCGGATGCAATCTACCTGCATGATACACCGAACCACAGCTTATTTAATCGGAGTGCACGTGCTATCAGTTCAGGGTGCGTACGGGTAAATAAAGCTAGCGAATTAGCCAGTATCTTGTTAGGTGATGTAGGGTGGGAGCAAAAGCGTATTGATGGTGCAGTAAAAGCAGGAAGTACGCGTTATGTGAATATTCCGGATAGGATCCCCGTTTATCTTTATTATCAAACGGCGTGGGTAGACAAAGAGCAACAGCCTCAGTACCGCGCTGATATTTACCAATATGATAATAGTATCAATAATGCTGAAAAATATTTACCCGCAATAAAAAACATCTTACATTAAATGTGATATCAGGGAGGTTTCCTCCCTGATATTTCTATTATCACTAATAATTAGTTGATAGTGGGTTACACTTAAGTATCAAAACCTATATTTTCAATGATTACTCAATAACAAGAAGATATTCTGTTTATTATGAGTGACCAAGTTCACTCTTTTGGCGTAAATATGCCAAATTTGCGCTTATTTACTTATTTCTTTACATTTTTATACATTAAAGTTAAATATCATTTGTTAGACTGAACAATAGTATAAATTTTGTTCCTATACTCTCTCATTCGAGATGCAGCTAGGCGCGCAATGAAGTGATTCGAAAGAAGTTAGCCGCTAAGTTGTAGCTCGAACGGCTGGGTATGTTTAACCCATTGAAATTTGAGTTACCATCTATGGATATTATCGACCAAAATCGCCGCAAGTGGTTAGGTGCTGGTGCAGCCGCTTTTGGGCTGAGTTTATTGCCTAGCCATGTTTTTGCTGCTATGACGACGCCTAAACCAAAAATTTTGCGTTTTCAAAACCTCAATACTGGGGAATTTTTAAAAACAGAGTTTTTTGATGGACGCCATTATAACAAATCTGAGTTAGCTCGATTAAATCACTTATTCCGTGATTACCGTTGCGATAAAGTCAAAACCATTGATCCTAAGTTATTCGACCAAATTTATATGTTACAGGTTATGTTAGGGTCGAATAAGCCTATTCAATTGATTTCAGGTTACCGTTCACTTGAAACAAATAATGCCTTGCGCCGTAGCAGCTCGGGGGTGGCGAAAAAGAGTTACCATACTCGTGGACAAGCAATGGACTTCCATATCGAAGGGATACAATTGAGCCATATCCGTAAAGCGGCACTGAAAATGAGAGCTGGCGGCGTTGGTTATTATCCAAAAAGTAATTTCATCCATATTGATACAGGTCCGGCAAGAACATGGTAATCTGTACCTATGCTCAGCGTACTTCAAGTCACAGCACTCGCAGGGATTACTTTGCCTTGCGCTGTTTCTTGAAGTATTTAGGGTATAAATAAAACAGATTACGGAGCGATTGCTTAATGAACTATATGATTATCCCAGTCACCCCTTTTCAGCAAAATTGTCAGGTGATTTGGGATGAAAATACGATGGAAGCAGTGATAGTCGATCCCGGTGGTGAAGCTGAAAAACTCATTGCCGCTATCGAAGAGCGTGGTTTAAAACTCACTAAAATTCTGCTCACGCATGGGCATGCTGATCATATCGGTGCAACGGCTATCATTTCTAAGCACTTCTCAGCCCCTATTTATGGCCCACAAAAAGAAGATGCTTTTTGGATTGAAGCGCTAGCAGAGCAACATGCGATGTTTAATATTGAAGGTGGTCCTAGCTTCACCCCTGACTATTGGTTAGAAGAGGGGCAGACTGTTCATTGTGGAACGATGGCCTTTGATGTATTGCATTGCCCCGGTCATACCCCTGGCCACATTATTTTTGTTAACCATGCAGATAAACTTATCTCAATGGGGGATGTGCTGTTTAAAGGGGGGGTAGGGCGCAGTGATTTCCCTCGTGGAGACCATCAGGCGTTGATTGCTTCAATCAAAAACAAGGTTCTGCCTTTAGGGGATGACTATCAGTTTATCCCAGGCCACGGGCCAATGTCAGATCTTGGTCATGAGCGCAAAACCAATCCATTTTTGCAGGATGATCTTCCTGTTTGGTGATGACGACTTAATCACCATCTAAGCTTGCTTTCACCCTATGAAGCCATGCCCCAACCTGTTGGGACATGGCTATTTCTGTGATTTTATCGAGCTAGTTTTCTGTTATTTAAAAAGAAAAAACGCCTCTCATAATTTATTGAGAGGCGTTCTATTATTGTAAAAACTTTATCGTGTTAAGCCATTACAGCACTTTTACGATGGCTTCACACAGTGGCACCATGTTTTCCAGCGTTAAACCTGCGACGTTGATACGCCCAGAGCTAACTGCATAGATACCAAATTCGCTACGTAAGCGCTCTACCTGCTCTTTATTGAGGCCACTGAAGGAGAACATACCATTTTGGTTGATAATGAAGCTGAAGTCCTGTTTAGCGCCTTTTTCTTCCAGTGTATTCACCAGCAACTGACGCATACGTTTAATACGCTCACGCATTGAGGTCAGCTCTTGGATCCACTCTGCTTTTAGTGCGTCATCAGAAAGAATGGTCGTAACCACGGCTGCACCGTGTGCTGGTGGGTTTGAGTAGTTAGCACGGATAACCGCTTTTGCTTGGCTAAACGCACGCTCTGCATTATCGCTATCTTTAGCAATAATGGTGCAGGCACCGACACGCTCATTATATAAGCCGAAGTTCTTAGAGTAAGAGCTGGCGACGATCATTTCTGGGTTTTGTTGGGTAAAGATACGCAGCCCTTCAGCATCTTCATCTAACCCTTTAGCAAAGCCTTGATAAGCGAAGTCAAATACTGGCAGTAAACCTTTCTCCGCGCATAGGGCAGAGAGTTTAGCCCATTGCTCAGCTGTTGGGTCGATACCTGTTGGGTTATGGCAGCAGCCATGCAGAACGATAACATCACCGGCTACCGCAGAAGATAAGCTGTTGAGCATACCATCAAAGTCCATACCATGACTTGCGGCATCATAGTAGTTGTAAGTCAACACTTCTAAGCCAGCGGCTTCAAAAATATTTTTGTGGTTTGGCCATGTTGGATTGCTTATCCAAACACGTTTAGCATTGGTTTGACTAGCGATAAAGTCAGCGGCAATACGTAGGGCACCCGTACCTCCAGGCGCTTGTGCAGTACGAGCGCGTTTAGAGGTGACAATTTCATGCTCTTTACCAAATAACAGCTCTTGGGTGACACGACCAAATTCTGGCATCCCACTGATGGCAAGATAGTTTTTGGTATTTTCGTTTTCAAGCAGGAATTTCTCTGCTTTTTTTACAGTGTCTAAAACAGGGGTTTTACCAGACTCGTCTTTGTAGACGCCAATACCGAGGTTAATTTTGTTTTCACGAGGATCAGCACGGAAACTATCAGCAAGGCCTAAAATAGGGTCAGCAGGGGCAGCAGTAATTTTTTCAAACATGTTGTCGATTCCAAAGCTCAGTTGTTAAGCCGAAAATGTTGAGTGCTCAGGTTAACGCGCAGAAAACAATTTGCCAACCGTTTTACTAAAAATTGGCAAGATCTTGTGATGCAGGTATAAATTGCATGGGATATGACCATTAATCGCACAAAATACAGCGGTTTTCACTTACTTCCCCACAGATTAACTTAAGAATTGATTTTTATGCGAGATTTAATGGCTTAGCGGTAACTAAAAGGTGGAAATACAATAGGTTGTGCAAGCTCGCTATACAGACGAAAAAAGCAACGCCGAAGCGTTGCTTTTCAAAACAGATTTCACTGTTGTCTGAATTATTGTTTAAACAATAATTAGAACTGGTAAACCAGACCCAGACCAACTACGTTATCAGTGTTGATACCGTTTTCACGAGTGAAGTCGTTGTCTTTCAGCAGGTTGATTTTGTAATCAACAACCGCAGACATGTTTTTGTTGAAGTAGTAGTAAGAACCTACAGAAACATATTTAACGAGGTCTTTGTTACCCCAAGCACCTAGGTCTTTACCTTTAGATTGGTTATAACCAATAGATGGTTTCAGACCGAAGTCGAACAGGTATTGAGCAACTAATTCAACGTTTTCAGTTTTGTTAGCGATATTGTCGGCTGAACCATAACGAGTAGTGTTCAGTGTTTGACCGTACATAGCGGCTAAGTAAACGTTGTTAGCGTCGAATTTACCACCAACGTTCCATGCTTGCGCTTTTTGGCCACCAGCAGTTGTTTCATGTTGCTGCTTAGGAGTACGAGAAGAGTTAGAGTAACCACCACCCAGTGATACGCCCCAACCTAAATCATACGCTGCTGAGAAACCGTAGCCGTCACCGTTGTCTTTAGCAGCTTTACCTGCTGATGACTTGTTGTTGTCACCGTTTTTACCTTGGTATTGCAGAGCGAAGCTCAGGCCATCAACATAACCGAACGCGTTGTTGTTACGGTAAGTTAACAGGTTACGGTTACGGCTAGTCATGAAGTTGTCAGACTGAGCCATAGTGTCCGCGCCCCACAGTGGGAACACGTCAGTCCATGCGTTCGTGTCGTATACTACACCGTAGTTACGGCCGTAGTCGATTGAACCGAAGTCAGCGAATTTCAAACCAGCATATGCTAAACGGTTTTTGTTTTCGTTGTTGTCTTCAGCTTTGTTAGTCTTAGTTTCCCACTCAAAACGACCAAAACCAGTCAGTTGGTCAGTGATTTGAGTATCACCTTTAACACCTAAACGAACGCGTGAGTCGTCGCCATCTTCACTTTTCTTACCTTTATCAGCGTCAGCAAAATAGTGACGAACGTCAACTTTACCGTAAACGTCTAGTTTGTTGCCGTCTTTGTTGTATACTTCAGCTGCGTTTGCTGCGCCTGCAGCCAACAGAGCTGGGATAACCATTGCAAGAATATTGCGTTTCATCATTATTATTACCCTCATTGGTGTTATTCGGACACCTGCCACTGCCAAAAATAATTCTCAAAAAAATTTGGAACTATTTATGAGAGATTAGTGTCGTCTATGTCGGCGTCCAGTGTTCCATTGGTAAATAAATTTATCTACCCTCAAAGTGCTACAAAAATAAAGATTCTGAAACAAATGGTAACAAGGTGTTTCAAAATGTAAAAAATAGAGTGAAAAATAACCACAGGTATGACCAGTTTAAAAATAATTACAAAATTTAGGGAACTTTTTTAAAGGTCAAATTGAACTTTTTTTGAACAGCTTAGATAAATATAAGTGATAGATTTGCTTATAGAGAAAACAAAAAACGATGAAAAAAGCGGAATTTTCCGATCTAAGCTAAATCAATTTAAAAAGGGTGCAGAAATTGTGCTCAGTTGGTAACGCTGTGATGTATTTCGCAAATCGACTAAAAAGAATGACGGTGATAAAAAATATCGAGCCATGATAGGCTCGATATTGGAAGCTTATTTGGAAAAGCTGTAGTGATTAGAATGCCGCATTGCGTGGTGTACGTGGGAATGGGATCACTTCACGGACGTTACCGACACCTGTTACATAAGCCACTAAGCGCTCGAACCCGAGGCCAAAGCCTGAGTGAGGCACGGTACCGTAACGACGTAGGTCACGATACCACCAGTAATCTTCTTTGTTCATTCCAAGCTCTTCAAGACGCGCGTCTAACATATCAAGGCGCTCTTCACGTTGTGAACCACCGATGATTTCACCAATACCGGGGGCGAGTACATCCATTGCTGCCACTGTCTTGCCATCTTCGTTAAGGCGCATATAGAAAGCTTTAATGTCCTTAGGATAGTTTTTAACAACCACAGGTGCTTTGAAATGTTGCTCAGCCAAATAGCGCTCATGCTCAGAAGACATATCAACCCCCCAGTAAACGGGGTTTTCAAATTTCTTACCGCAGGTTTCAAGGATCTTGATTGCGTCAGTGTAATCAACTTGAGCGAAATCTGAATTAACGAAGCTTTCAAGGCGGTTGATAACCTCTTTGTCGACACGTTGAGCGAAGAACTCAAGGTCATCGCGGCGCTCATCCAGCGCAGCTTTAAAGACAAACTTCAACATTTGCTCAGCAAGACCCGCAACATCGTCTAGGCTAGCAAAGGCCACTTCTGGCTCTACCATCCAGAACTCCGCTAAGTGGCGGCTGGTGTTTGAGTTCTCTGCACGGAATGTTGGGCCAAAGGTATAGACTTTGCTTAATGCGGTGGCATAAGCTTCGCCGTTTAATTGACCGGATACGGTTAAGAAGGATTCACGACCAAAGAAGTCTTCACTGAAATCCACTTCGCCTTTGTCGTTACGTGGCAGGTTGTTGTAATCCAGTGTAGAAACACGGAACATTTCACCTGCACCCTCGGTATCTGAAGCTGTAATAATTGGGGTAGAAACCCAAAAATAGCCTTGCTCATCAAAGAAACGATGCAGCGCTTGGGCGAGGGTATGGCGAACACGAGCTACCGCACCAATTAAGTTGGTACGAGGACGCAAGTGTGCGACTTCACGTAAGTACTCAACGCTATGACGTTTTGCAGCCATAGGGTAAGTATCCGGATCTTCAACCCAACCAACAACGTTAACGGCTGTTGCTTCTAATTCGAAAGATTGGCCTTGACCCGGTGACTCTTTCACGATCCCCGTGACTTCAACAGAACAGCCTGTCGTCAAATGCAGGACTTCGTCGTTATAATTAGGTAAATTATTATTGATGACAGCCTGTAATGGGTTAAAGCAGGAACCGTCATAAACGGCGAGGAAAGAAAAACCAGCATTTGAATCTCTCCTTGTACGTACCCAGCCTTGAACGGTGACTTCAGAGCCAACCGCCACACGGCCTTGCAGTACATCGACTACAGGCGCTACGATCATAAAAATTACTCTCTTTTATATAAACGAAATTAACGATGACATTTTCACTGGGCTAAATAAGCCATTTTTCATCTTATAGACCAATGAAAGTATTTGTTTTCCCGAAATTCTCTATTTCAAGGTTAAAGTTCTATGTTACTTGCCGTGAGGCAGGAAACAAGTAAAAAATCGATACTTTTGTACCAAAAAGTGCAATAGCCTCTAGCTATAACCTAGTTGGGGTTAGAATAGCAAGCAAATATATTATTAAGCGACAAGTTATCGTGTTATTGCGTACGCTGAAAGGGGAATTGGTGTGATACCTATTCCCATTAAGGTATCACACAGTGCATCGCCAAATTAGCAAGCCTTTTCCATTTTAGGAAGATCAAACGCTTTGCGAAGCTGATTAACGAACTCATCGTCTTCACAAATGGTTTTACCCGGACTATCGGATAATTTCGCGACGGGTTTGCCGTTGCATTCAACCAATTTGATCACAATATTCAGAGGTACGACACCGGGAATATTGCAAGTGAGCCTTGTGCCAATCCCAAACACAAGGTTAATGCGTTTATGGAAATAGCGATACAGCTCTAATGATTTTTGTAAGTCGAGACTATCTGAGAACACGAGCGTCTTAGTCATTGGGTCAATGCCTAATTTCTCATAGTGCGCAATGGCCTTCTCTCCCCATTCAATAGGATCCCCTGAATCGTGGCGTAATCCTTGGTAGCGCTTCGCAAAGTTATCATCGAAATCACGCAAAAATGCATCCATCGTGATACAGTCCGTTAATGCAATGCCAAGTTGGTCGGGGTATTCGTCAAGCCAACTTTGGAGTGCAGCACGTTGGCTATTGGCTAACTCAGGGCTAATTTGTTGGTGCGCTTGGAACCATTCATGGGCTTGGGTGCCGACGGGGGCTAGCCCTAATTTATGTGCCAGTTTGTAATTACTTGTGCCCACAAGGTAAGGGAACTCCTCTTTAAGCAAGGAGACGATAGCAGATTGGACATCATAGGAAAAACGGCGACGCGTGCCGAAATCCATGAGTTTAAAGCGGCTAAGGTCGATATGGTTTTCGGCCGCTTGATCATAAAATACCGTCAGTAATTTTTTCAACTGAGTAACGGCATCTTCTTGGGTCACCTGTGGATGCCTATCGCGTTGAACTATTTCACTGATCAAGGCGAGGAGGGGAACTTCCCACATAATCACTTCGCACCATGGGCCACTAATACGAATCGCGAGCTGCCCATCATCCGCAGTGGTGATATTGACCTGTTCAGGTTTAAAGCGAAACGTTTTTAGCCATGCAAGATAATCGTCTTTGAAAAAAGGAAGCTCTTTTAAATAGTTGGCCTCATCATCGGTGAGTGAAAGGCGAGCCATCAATTGGACTTGCTGGCGGATTTCATCGGCATAGGCACCTAGAATTTCACGACTACGACAGCGGAACTCGGCGACAACCGGTACTTGGCTGTAATGGTGAAATACGGCCTGCTGCATATGAAGCTTATAAGCATCAGTGTCAAGCAGTGATGTAATAATAGGGGTAGCGTCTAAATTCATGGCGCGCAGGCGTCCTCGCGGAGCTATCTACTTATTAGCTAAATCGTTAAAGTTGGAAAAGTATACTCACTTTGACAGAAGATAGAAGCCTTATTGCATCACTCTTGTGTCTGTGAGCATTTCCAATATTTATTTATACTCATCACATTTCGAGTTGTCGCCTTATCGGTGACGGTTATGGCCTATTTGCCATGGCTCTCGAATGATTTAGAGTATACGTCATTGACCAGAATGGCACATTAGCGATTAGAGTTGATTAACAAGCGTTAATATACTCATTGCCAGTCATTGAGCATGAAACGATACTAACACGTAATTTTCTATTTAACAGCGTTATAGCATCAACGAACAAACCAATTGTTAACATTTATCGATACTGATAGTCATAAATCGTTAACATAGTATGATGAGAGTGTTTCTCATATAGCATTTATGTTGCAGCAGCGTATAGTAATATAAAGAAGAATTGGTAAACGACTATATCGAATTAACGAATAAAAAAGGTTTCATATGACCCAATTGCGACAAGCGAAATATCGTCAGGACTACCAAGCACCTGATTATACTATCTCTGAAATTGATCTTGATTTTATCCTCGATCCCGCAAAAACCGTCGTGACGGCAATTAGCCAAGTCAAACGCCTTAACCCAGCCTCATCTACACTGGAACTGCATGGTGAAGACCTTAAATTGGTCTCTATTGAAGTGGATGGTCAGCCTTGGACTGATTATAAAGAGCAAGATGGTAAGCTGATATTGGCATCATTGCCTGAGGCTTTCACATTACGCATAGTGAATGAAATCAGCCCTGAAAAAAACACAGCATTAGAAGGCTTATATGTTTCAGGGGATGCATTATGCACTCAATGTGAAGCAGAAGGTTTCCGCCATATTACTTATTATCAGGATAGGCCGGATGTGTTAGCGCGTTATACGACGACAATTACCGCCGATAAACAGCGCTATCCTTACTTGCTATCGAATGGTAACCGTATTGCCGAAGGGACACTCGATGATGGGCGCCATTGGGTGAAATGGCAAGATCCGTTCCCTAAACCAAGCTACCTATTTGCGTTAGTTGCGGGGGATTTTGATGTTCTTCGCGACACTTTCGTGACGCGCACAGGCCGCGAGGTCGCATTAGAGTTGTTTGTTGATAAAGGCAACCTTGATCGTGCACCATGGGCAATGCAATCCCTAAAAAATGCCATGAAATGGGATGAAGATCGCTTTGGTCTTGAATATGACCTTGATATCTACATGATAGTGGCGGTTGATTTCTTTAATATGGGCGCGATGGAGAATAAAGGGCTGAATGTCTTTAACTCAAAATATGTGCTCGCTAAAAATGAAACCGCAACCGATAAAGACTACTTAAATATAGAATCTGTTATCGGTCATGAATATTTCCATAACTGGACAGGTAACCGTATCACTTGTCGCGATTGGTTCCAACTGAGCCTAAAAGAAGGTTTGACCGTTTTCCGTGATCAGGAGTTCAGTTCAGATCTTGGCTCTCGCTCTGTCAATCGCATTAATAATGTCAAAGTGATGCGTGCGGCTCAGTTTGCTGAAGATGCAAGCCCAATGGCTCATCCAATTCGCCCTGAAAAAGTGATCGAGATGAATAACTTCTATACGCTAACGGTCTATGAAAAAGGGGCTGAAGTTATTCGTATGATCCATACTCTGCTAGGGGAAGAAATGTTCCAAGCGGGTATGCAACTGTATATTCATCGTCATGATGGCAGCGCCGCAACCTGTGACGACTTTGTGCAAGCGATGGAAGATGCTTCGAATGTGGATCTTTCGTTATTCCGTCGTTGGTACAGTCAATCAGGGACACCTGTATTAACGGTTCGTGATGAGTACTTCCCTGAAAAGCAACAGTATGTGCTGCATGTGAGCCAAATGACACCTCCGACCGCGGATCAGTCAGAAAAGCAGCCGTTACACATTCCTCTTGATATTGAGTTGTATGGTGAAGATGGGGCCGTTATTCCTCTGCAATATCTTGGCAGTAGCGTAAACGCTGTATTGAATGTTACGCAAGCATCACAAACGTTCACTTTTGATAATGTGCCAAGCCGCCCTGTGCCATCATTACTACGTGAATTTTCTGCGCCAGTTAAATTGGACTATCCATACAGTGATGAGCAACTCGCTTTTCTGATGCAGTATGCAAGTAATGAGTTCTCACGTTGGGATGCAGCTCAGCAACTGATCGGTAACTATGTGAAGATCAACGTTGCGAACTATCAGGCGGGCAACGCGCTCGTTCTCCCTGAGCATGTGATTGATGCATTCCGAGCAGTGTTACTTAATGACACCATCGATCCAGCACTCGCGGCACTGATTTTGACTCTGCCTTCTGAAAATGAGATGGCAGAATTTTTCCAAACTATCGACCCTGATGCCATCCATTATGTTGCTAACTTTATCGCTCATCAACTGGCGACAGCAATGGCTGATGAATTCCTCGCGGTTTATCAATCGATTAAAATTGATGGCTACCGTGTTGACCACAGCGATATTGCGAAACGTTCATTACGTAACGTGTGCTTACAGTATATTGCAGCAGGCGATGATCAAGCACTCGCAGACAAATTAGTGTCAGAACAATTCAAATCGGCCGATAATATGACCGACTCTTTAGCCGCATTAACGGCGGCGAGTGAGTCTCAGTTACCGTGCCTAGAGTCATTAATGACGGCCTTTGATGAGCGTTGGCACCACGATGGCCTAGTGATGGATAAATGGTTTACATTGCAAGGTACTAGCCCTGCACCGGATGTCTTGCAGAAAGTACGTAGCTTGCTGAATCACCGTTCATTTAGTATGAGCAACCCAAATCGTGTGCGTTCTTTGGTTGGGGCGTTTACCTCCGGTAACCCGTCAGCTTTCCATGCGAAAGATGGTAGCGGCTATCAATTCCTGTATGAGATCCTCGTGGATTTAAATACACGTAACCCACAGGTCGCATCGCGATTGATTGAACCGTTGATCCGTTTGAAACGTTTTGACGATAAACGCCAAGGCCTGATGCGCAATACGTTAGAGCAACTCAAAGCGTTGGATAACCTTTCAGGTGATCTGTTCGAAAAAGTGACGAAAGCGCTCGAAAGCTAAGTTCTTTACTGATATTAGCTGTGTTGTTAGCCCTTGAACGTCGTTTCAAGGGCTTTTTCTTTTAAATCAGGCAATCATATTAGGTTGTATGCGGTGCTATTCCATTGACAGCAACGGTTCAATTGCCGATTAAGGCAACTTTGGTTTGCAAGTAGCGAATAAATGAATTTTTTATAGAAAAAAAGGCGTAAAATAGGGTAATCTATGTCGCGTTTTATCGGATGAAAATGTATCCCTGTTAAAAATGGCCTCAGCAAATTTCATTTGTTGAGTGTTTTGACGCGCGGAACATTGTGTCTTTTAATCGCTTTATACACAAAATAGTTTGAGGTGTCGGCAGCAAGTGTTATCGCTGTGCTTACAACTTAAAATATGGTGGGTATAGACAGAAATAGGTTATTGGATATGTTATATCACCTTGCCCGCAAGGCTCTATTCCAGTTCGACCCAGAAAAAGCCCATGAACTGACGTTTCGGCAGCTTCAATGTTTAAATAATTCCCCGCTTAAATTCCTTCTCCGCCAATCTGTTGCTACTAAACCTGTTCAATGTATGGGACTGTCTTTTAAAAATCCACTTGGCCTAGCTGCGGGTTTAGATAAAGACGGTGAATGTATTGATGCTTTTGGAGCAATGGGCTTTGGTTTTGTTGAGATTGGAACGGTGACGCCACGACCGCAATCAGGTAATGATAAGCCTAGATTGTTTAGATTAGTGGAAGCGGAAGCACTGATTAATCGTATGGGGTTCAACAATAAAGGCGTTGATAACCTTGTTGAAAATGTCAAAAAATCAACTTACGGTGGGGTTATTGGCATTAATATCGGTAAAAATAAAGACACCCCAGTGGAACAAGGCAAGGATGACTATTTAATTTGCATGGATAAAGTTTATGCACATGCCGGTTATATTGCTATTAATATTTCATCACCAAATACGCCAGGTTTACGCACTTTGCAATATGGCGAAGCGTTGGATGATTTATTAAGTGGAATAAAAGCCAAGCAACTGGAGTTACAATCGAAATATCAAAAATATGTTCCTGTTGCGGTTAAAGTTGCACCGGATCTGACCGAAGCAGAAATAATCCAAGTTACCGATAGCTTAGTTCGACATAATATTGATGGTGTGATTGCAACCAATACCACGTTAGATCGTTCTTTAGTTCAAGGTTTAAATCATTGTAATGAAGCTGGCGGTTTAAGTGGACGCCCAGTGCAACTAAAAAGCACAGAGGTTATTCGGATCATTTCTCGTGAATTAAAAGGGCAGTTACCTATTATTGGAGTGGGTGGTATAGACTCATTAACTGCTGCGAGAGAAAAAATGGACGCGGGGGCATCATTAATCCAAATTTATTCTGGTTTTATATATAATGGGCCAAAATTAATAAAAGATATTGTGAACCATATATAGTTAACTGTAAATTTACCTAAAGGGGGCTTTATTTATGCTCCCTTTTAATCTATATTGAGTTGGCTGTCTATTTTTAAATCATTTTGTTTTGCATTTTTAAGATCGAATTATTTTGAGCTAGTATCTTAAAAATATATTTATACTCTAACTCATTTGAGTTGCTTTTAGGCAGTAAGCGAATTATTCGTTTAAAAAATCCTTAGAGCAAAATAATGCAACAGCTAGGGTAATTGAGCACGACTCAATTGGCAACTTAAAGTATGGTGAGTATACCGGTAAATCGCTAAGGGATCGTTTATGATAATAAAACCCGATGATCATTGGCGTTGGTATTTTGATCATGACCATGATAGGGTGATGCTAGATCTCGCCAACGGCATGATATTTCGCTCATGTTTTCCCGCAAAAATGCTGACAGCATTCGCACGTGATGAAATGCCTTTTAGCATTGAAGATGCTGCGGAGTTTTATATATTTGATGAGCAGGCTAAAAAATTAAATCTATCTCATGAAGAACGGGCTGAATTAGTACTGAACAGTTTAGTGGCATTTCGCTTTTTAAAACCGCAAATGCCGAAAAGTTGGTATTTTTCTCCTTTTCACGATATTCAAGTACCTGCGCAAGGTCAGCTTATTCAAGTGTGTTTAGAAAATAGCCATCATATAGCGACATTTATTATTGCTGAGGCTGGTACGTCGGCAAGTTTGTGTTTATTAGCGGAGGCACAATTAGAATTGCCTGATCGTAAATTACGCTTTTGTGATCCAATTAAGATCATGAATGATCGCATGAGGCAATATAAACGCAAGTCTAATCGCTTACTGTATGAGAATGTCATTTAATTGATCGTCCATGATCTATTAATATGGATATTCTTTAATATTCGCCAATAACACCATCAATAAAATAATCGTTATTATTGAGATGATGGTGTTAGAAAATTAGCTTAAAGCTAATTTAATGGCACTTTTGGGAATGCAACTACAGGCTAAGATATAACCATCCGCTTTAATTGCACTTTGTTTTAATGGTGTGACTTCCCCTTCAATCAACTTTATTTTGCATTGACCACAAATACCAGCACGGCAGGAATAAGGTAAAGTGATCCCTTTTGATTCCAATTGTTCAAGGATCACTTCTTGGTTATTTCCTTCATAATCATGATTTTCAAAAGTGACTGTGACCGTACTTAATGGCGTAGAAGGACTTTTCGCTTTATTATCCGTTTCTCGCTCTTTTGGGATATACTGATTAGGTTGTTTCTTTTCAAGAACTGTCACGGTATCACCCACTCGTATAATCCCAGTATTATGGATAACGACATTTTGCCCGAAATCCACATCACCACTTTCCGTGGTACGGAAGGTTTGTAGGGTTGCTAATGGTTCGCTGTGTGGATGTTTAATGCCTTTTTCAGGGCTAACAGTCGTCAGAATACAGCGGCTACATGGTCTGTCTAAGCTAAAAACGACATCGCCAATCTGAATCGTTTTCCATGTATCTTCTTCGAAAGGTTGGGCACCGGTGATAATCAAATTACCGCGAAATTGCTCGAGCTTAATGCTGGCGGGGCAACGCCTTTGTAGCTCTTGTACCGAAGCTTCATTAATTAATAAGAAGGGGTAGCCATCGGCAAACGACATAGGCACATCGGGCATGGTTTTGACGTGACGTGACAAGTGAGGACTTAACCAGCGTAGTTGAACAGGCTCATCAAAATAACGACTTAGCCAAGTATTGACTGATTCAGGCGCAATGAGTGCATGAAAATGATTGCCCCAGACTTCAGTTGGACTCTGATTCTCATCAAAGTCCTGATACAATACCGTCACACTTTCACCATCGGGTGCTTTGAGATAAAGCCCATGATTTAACATTGCTGGTGTAAATAGTAACATCTGAGGGTATTTTCTTGCCGTGATAAATTTACCTTCCAGCGTTGTTACCATAAAATTGCGATCAAATATTAGCCCACTGGTATCGGCGTATGCATGAGACAGGCGTATCCCTCTCATTGATTTGACTGGGTGCGTATAAAGGCGTGAAAGCGTAATCATTATTTAATCCTTATAATTGTTGCTGAGCAACTTTATGACAAGTCCATAAGATTAGCTATAATGCGCAACAATTTTTCATCCAAATTGGTAAAAAATACTATGAATTCTCTGTTTGCCAGCACAGCTCGTGGCCTAGAAGAACTATTGAAATCGGAATTGGAAGCTCTGGGCGCTAGTCAGTGCCGAGTTGCACAAGGGGGCGTCTATTTTCAGGCTGATGAACGGGTGATGTATCAGAGTCTACTCTGGAGTAGGCTGGCATCCCGTATCTTATTACCATTGAATGAATTTGATGTTTATAGCGACTTAGATTTATACCTTGGTGTACAAGCTATCGATTGGACTGAGGTATTCTCAGTTGAGGACACATTTTCAGTTCACTTTAGTGGTACAAACGAAGAGATCCGCAATAGCCAATATGGTGCTTTAAAAGTTAAAGATGCCATTGTCGATTGCTTCGTACGTAAATTAGATCAGCGGCCTGATGTTGCACGCCAGCAGCCTGATATTCGTATCAATGTTTACTTGAATAAAGAGAAAGCTAGCGTAGCGCTTGATTTAAGTGGTGATGCACTTCATATCCGTGGTTATCGTGATTTGGCAGGGCAAGCGCCATTAAAAGAGACGTTAGCCGCTGCGATTATCAATCGCTCAGGCTGGCAGCAGGGCACCCCCCTTGTCGATCCTATGTGTGGCTCCGGCACACTATTGATTGAAGCGGCTATGATTGCAGCAGACAGAGCACCTGGCTTGTACCGTGAACACTGGGGGTTCTATGCTTGGTCAAAATATAACCCTGCATTATGGCGAGAGCTGATCACGGAAGCGCAAGTGCGTTTTCGTCAAGGCCTAAAAGAGACAACATCGCGTTTTTATGGTTTTGATATCGATAAACGAGTGCTTGATATGGCGCGCTCTAATGCACGTAGGGCGGGCGTTCAAACATTAGTGAGTTTCAATCATGGCGATGCTGCTATGCTTGAAAACCCTGTTGAAACAGGAATTAAGGGAACCATTTTAAGTAACCCGCCTTATGGCGAACGTCTTGAAAGTGAGCCTGCATTGATTGCTTTACATAGCCAATTAGGCCGTATTGTGAAGGCGCGTTTCCCTGGTTGGCGTTTATCTATTTTTAGTGCCTCTCCTGAGCTGTTAAGTTGCTTACAGCTACGCTCTGAACGTGAATTTAAGGCTAAAAATGGCCCATTGGATTGCGTACAGAAAAATTATTTATTGGCAGAAACACCATCGGAAACGGTCGGTGAAATCTCTCCTGATTTTGCTAATCGCTTACGTAAGAACCATAAAAAACTCAGCAAGTGGGCTAAACAGCAAGGGATTGATTGCTACCGCATCTATGATGCAGATTTGCCAGAATATAATGTGGCTATCGATGTTTATCGTGACAAAGTGGTCGTACAGGAGTATGCACCACCGAAAACGGTGGATGAACGCAAAGCGCGCCAACGTTTATTTGATGTGATCACGGCGACGATGAATGTATTGCAGCTGTCATCTAACCAGTTGGTATTAAAAACACGCCAACGTCAGAAAGGTAAACAGCAATATGAAAAGCTAGCACAAAAAGAGGATTTCTTTTTAGTGCAAGAATACAACGCTAAGATGCTGGTGAACTTAACCGACTATCTTGATACAGGGCTGTTTTTAGACCACCGCATTGCTCGACGCATGTTAGGACAAATGAGTCGTGGTGCAGATTTTCTTAATCTCTTCTGCTACACCGGCTCCGCAACAGTTCATGCAGGGCTTGGAGGCGCGAAAAGTACCACGTCAGTTGATATGTCGCGTACCTATCTTGAGTGGGCAGAGAAAAACTTACAGGCTAACGGCTTAACGGGTCGCCAACATCGCTTGATCCAAGCTGACTGCTTAAACTGGTTGGCGAATAGCCCAGAACAATTTGATTTGATCTTTATTGATCCGCCAACATTCTCAAACTCAAAGCGAATGGATGGTACTTTTGATGTACAGCGCGACCATGTTCAGTTGATCACTCACCTAAAACGCATGTTACGTCGTGGTGGTACTATCATGTTCTCTAACAATAAGCGTGGCTTTAAAATGGATATCGAAGCTCTGAATGCGTTAGGACTACAAGCAGAAGAAATTACCGCCAAAACGCGTTCAGAAGATTTTGCTCGTAATCGTCAGATTCATAACTGCTGGCTGATCCGCCATGCAGCATAAAGGATAACATCAATGGCTTTAATTAATTTATCGGGTGCATACCTTTCGTTTAGTGATGCCCCTTTATTGGATAACACGGAACTTCATATCGAAGAAAATGAGCGTGTCTGTTTAGTTGGACGCAACGGTGCGGGTAAATCGACACTCATGCGCGTCCTAACTAAAGAGCAGCCTCTTGATGATGGGCAACTGCTTTACCAACAAGATCTCGTGGTTGCTCGTTTACAGCAAGACCCACCCCGTAATATTGAAGGGACGATTTTTGACTTTGTTGCCGAAGGCGTAGCAGAGCAGGCAGAATACCTCAAAGAGTATCACCATGTTTCTAAATTGGTGGAAACCGATCCGAGTGAAAAGAATTTAAATAAATTAGCTGAATTACAAGAAGTACTAGATAGCCGTAACTTATGGCTATTGGATGCCCGTATCAGTGATGTCTTGAAAAAATTGGATTTGCCAGCGGATACTCAACTGTCATCACTGTCTGGGGGCTGGCTACGTAAAGCGGCTCTTGGTCGTGCATTAGTGAGTAATCCACAAGTCCTCTTTCTTGATGAGCCGACTAACCACTTGGATATCGAAACTATTTTATGGTTAGAAAACTTTTTGAAAGATTTCCAAGGTAGTATCGTATTTATTTCCCATGACCGCTCATTTATTCGCAATATGGCAACACGTATTGTTGATCTGGATAGAGGCAAGTTGTCGTCATGGCCGGGCAATTATGATGATTACTTGGTGGCAAAAGAAGAAGCGTTGCGTGTGGAAGAGATGCAAAATGCAGAATTTGACCGCAAGCTGGCCCAAGAAGAAGCGTGGATCAGACAAGGTATTAAAGCGAGACGTACCCGTAATGAAGGGCGTGTTCGTGCACTCAAGGCCTTGCGCGTAGAACGCTCTCAGCGCCGTGAAGTGCTGGGAAGTGCGAAAATGCAGGTTGAGGAAGCGTCTCGCTCAGGGAAAATTGTCTTTGAACTGGAAAATGTGAATTACCAAATCAATGATAAAGTACTGGTTAAAGACTTTAGTGCGCAAGTGTTACGTGGAGACAAAATCGCTTTAGTTGGGCCAAACGGCTGCGGTAAAACAACCCTGCTCAAATTGATGTTGGGTGATCTCAAAGCAGATAGTGGCAGAGTGCACTGTGGAACTAAATTAGAAGTCGCTTATTTTGATCAGCACCGCGCCGCACTCGATCCTGATAAGACGGTCATGGATAACCTTGCAGAAGGGAAGCAAGAGGTGATGGTCAATGGTAAACCACGCCACGTACTCGGTTATCTACAAGACTTTATGTTCCCGCCCAAACGCGCCATGACTCCGGTACGAGCATTATCTGGTGGTGAGCGTAATCGTTTGTTACTTGCACGCTTATTTTTAAAGCCAAGCAACTTATTGATCCTCGATGAACCGACCAATGACCTTGATGTCGAAACACTAGAACTGCTTGAAGAGTTGGTCGATAGCTATCAAGGCACTGTTTTATTGGTTAGTCATGATCGTGAATTTGTTGATAATAGCGTAACAGAGTGTTGGATTTTTGAAGGTAACGGGGTGATTAACCGTTACGCTGGCGGCTATTTTGATGCTCAACAGCAAAAAGCACAAACCGTGAGCTTGAAAAATTCACAACAAAGTAAAATAGCGGAGCAAGATAAATCGCCTAAGGTAAAAGAACCTACAAAGCGAAATAATAAGATAAGCTACCATTTACTACGTGAATTAGAACAATTACCATCGAAGCTCGAACAGCTAGAAGGTGAAATTGAAGCACTTCAAGCGGCGATTGGTGATGCTGATTTCTTCAACCAGCCTCACGATATAACCGAAAAAACATTAAATACATTAGCTGAAAAGGAACAAGCGCTAGAGCAGGCGTTCGACCGCTGGCAAGAGCTTGAGCTACTGAAAAATGGCTAGTTTATCGTTCAGGAAATAAGAAGGGGCGAATCACCTTGTGCTCTCATGAGTCTCATGAACATGTGCTGTGCACACAATGCGACATGCTGGTTGCGGTACCTGAATTAGAACAGGGGACTAAAGCAACCTGCCCACGCTGTCATACAGTGTTGGTGTCAAAGTGGCGCTATCCATACAAGCAGCCGGCAGCGTATGCGTTTAGCGCATTAATTATGCTGCTCGTCGCTTGTATGTTTCCATTTGTCAAAATGAGTGCGGCTGGGATTGAAAATGAAATTTCTATATTTCAAATTATCGAGATTATTTCGACAACGCGTTACAGCAGCTTAGCCCTCTTTTTTCTGTTATTTTCATTAGTCATCCCTGCCTTTTGTATGGTGACAATCATACTATTGGGATTACAAGTGTATGTTCCAAAAAGAATCAAAGTGTGGATCAGCCGTATCCTATTTCAAATGAAATCTTGGTGTATGGCGGAAATTTTCCTCGCAGGGGTTCTGGTTAGCTTTGTAAAACTGATTGCTTATGGTGACATTGGTGTTGGGTTAAGCTTTTTGCCGTATTGTCTATTTTGCCTCTTGCAAGTTAGGGCATTTCAATGCCTTGACCGGCATTGGATGTGGAACAAAATTGAAGCAGCCCCTAAGTTAGCCCATAAATTAGAAGTAGGGCGAACTGGGATCAGCCAAAACGTAAGGCTGTGCCTAGTGTGCACGGCTATCTTACCGGCGGAACAATCCCAATGTCCGCGCTGTTACGCTCGTGGTAGCGTACGTAAGCATCAAAGTATACAGTGGACAGTTGCGCTGCTATTGACCTCGTTTTTCCTATATATTCCAGCGAATGTCTTACCGGTGATGACGACCAATATGTTGGGTAGCGATATGGACTCAACGATTATGGACGGCGTGATATTATTGTGGGGGGATGGCTCTTATCCTGTCGCATTAATTATTTTTATCGCCAGTATTATGGTGCCCTCGTTAAAAATGATAGGTATCGCGTGGTTATGTCTTGACTCTCAAGGTTATGGCAACCGAGACCCACATCGAATGCACTTTATTTATGAATTGGTGGAGTATGTGGGGCGTTGGTCAATGATCGATGTGTTTGTCATTACTATTTTGGCCGCATTGGTACAAATGGGGCAATTAATGAGTATCGTCCCTGCACAGGGCGTTATTTTCTTTGGTGTCGTTGTGATTTTAACGATGTTTGCTGCGATGACTTTCGACCCTCGATTAACATGGGATCGTTGTGAAAAGAAAAGTGCGGTAAAAGTTGTTGAACAAGAAGGAGCCATCGGGTGAGTGAACAAGAAACACCACAGGCCAATGCCAAAATCAGTAAATTGAAAAGTTGGTCACCTGTTTGGGTGATCCCTATCGTTACTGTTCTCATTGGTGCTTGGATACTATTTTATCACTTCAGCCATCAAGGCCCTGAAGTGACATTAATTACTTACAATGCAGAAGGCATTGAAGCGGGTAAAACCAAAATCAAGAGCCGTAGTGTGGATATTGGTATTGTTGAAAGCGTGACGCTGGATGACAACTTCAGTCGAGTTGTTATCAAAGCACGCTTAAATAGCGATATGAAAGATCTCCTACGTGCGGATTCTGCATTTTGGATCGTAAAACCGACAATTGGCCGTGAAGGTGTGACAGGATTAGGCACATTACTTTCGGGAGTTTTCATCGAATTACAACCGGGTAACTCTAAAAAGGAGCATAACGAGTTTACACTGCTTGATTCGCCGCCTTTAGCCTCACCGGATGCGAAAGGGATCCGCGTTATCTTGGTGAGTGACCGCGCTGGGCAACTCAATCCAGGCGACCCTGTACTGTTTAGAGGTTACCGTGTTGGCTCAGTTGAAACCAGTAATTTCGACATGAGTAAGCGTGATATGCGCTATCAACTGTTCATCAACGCACCTTATGATAAGTTAATTAGTACGAATGTGCGCTTTTGGAAGGACAGTGGTATTGCATTTGATATGTCATCGCAAGGGATCCATGTTGAGCTTGGCTCTATTGCCACCTTGCTGACAGGAGGCGTAAGCTTTGATGTACCTGCTGGCTGGGCGCCGGGAGAAGGTGTAAAAGAAAATACAGAATTTAAACTCTTTGATAACCAAAGTAGTATTCAAAACTCTCTGTATACTGAATACCAAGATTTCGTTCTGTTCTTCTCTGACTCAGTACGTGGACTACAGCCTGGTGCACCGGTGGAGTTCCGTGGTATTCGCCTAGGAACGGTCGCTCAAGTGCCATTCTATACTAAAGGCCTCGACCAAAAACTGGATAACGATTTCCGTATTCCTGTATTAATTCATATTGAGCCTGAGCGTTTTGCAAAAGATGTTGGTGCTGATTTTAACTTGAAAAATGAGTTGAAATTAGCGATGAAGGATGGGCTTCGTGCATCGTTAAAATCTGGGAACTTGCTAACAGGGGCACTGTTTGTTGATCTCGACTTTGTGCCTAATGTGCCTGAATATAAAGGGCCAACTGTGGTGGCTGGTTATAAAGTCATCCCAACGACGAGCGGTGGCTTAGCGCAAATTCAGCAAAAAGTGATTTCTGTGCTGGATAAAATCAATGCGATGCCGATTGAGCCTATGCTGAATCAAACGACTCAAACGTTGGCTGAAGGGCAAAAAACGATCAAAGAAGCGCAAGTTATGCTCGCTGAGCTAAATAAAGTGATGGGAAGTAAAGAGTTCCAGAAACTCCCTCAAGACTTGCAAAAAACGTTGAATGAAATGAACCGTGCGATGCAAGGGTTCCAGCCGGGGTCACCTGCATATAATAAGATGGTCGATAATATGCAACGTTTAGATCAGGTGCTTAGGGAAGTCCAGCCACTGTTACGTACTTTGAATAATAAGAGTAATGCCTTGGTATTCGAAGCTGAGCCGTCTAAGGATCCTGTACCGAAAGGAGTGAAAAAATAATGAGATATCTGATATCGATATTTGTTTTAATGCTGGCGGCTTGTAGCAGCACCCCTGAAAAAGTGTATTACCAATTGCCGGTGAAATCGCCGGCAACACAAAGTGCGGTTGTGATGGGGCAACAAAATCAAATTTGGTTACAGCGCATCATGCTGGCGGATGTTCTGACATCAAATGGTATTACTTACCAAACGTCAGATGTCAGTTACAATAATGCTAGCTCCCATTTATGGGCTAGCCCATTAGAACAACAGTTAGGACAATCCATGGTGAGTGAATTGTCTTCTGCGTTGCCGGGGCGTTTAGTCTCATTACAACCTTTGCAGAATTCGCCGGACACATTGGATATTACGCTAACAAGTTTTAATGGCCGCTACGATGGCAAGGTATTAGTTCAAGGGTTCTGGACTTTGTCGCGTGGCAAAGAGATCATCCGTCGTAACTTCGATATACAGCTTGAACAAAAAGAAGATGGCTATCCAGAATTAGTCCGTACGCTGGCTGATGGATGGCAGCAAGTTGCGAGTGAGATTGCTAAAGAGGCCAATAAATCTTAAGTAATATTCACTATTTTCATCAATAAAGTGCATCTTACGCCGTCATTGGCTAAGGTGCATTTTTTTATAAAATTGGTTGCATATCATTCAATTATAAAATATTTCAATATAAATACATATAATAAAATTGATATTAATTTATTTAAAATCAACGAGTTGTCATAATTTGAAAATATAAATCACATTTATAGCATTTATGACATTTATATGAAATTCTTTACTTGATTTTCTAATCTGTCGGCTGTATTTCTATAGTGTACCTAAATGAGATGATCCCCTACATAGTTTGAATTGTCTGTGAGTGGCAAGGCAAGCTATCCCTAAGTATCAAGAAAGGGTCGGTGAGCGGAATCCCACTAGTGACTTAACTTAACGCTATGAAGGGCTTAGGTGCTGTTTTCTTTTCCATTTTAGACAATGAGGGAAGTAAGGCATGAAAAGACAGAAGCGAGACCGTTTAGAAAGAGCTTTATCAAGAGGTTATCAAGCAGGTATAGCAGGTCGTTCCAAAGAATTGTGCCCCTATCAATCTGTAGATGCACGATCGCACTGGTTAGGAGGCTGGCGTAAAGCCATGGAGGACAGGGCGATTCTCTCTGCATAATCAGGCAGAACAAAGCCTAACTTATTCGTTAGAGAACCTAAATAAACGGTTTTTTAATTCACTTCAAACAAATTTTAAACCTCCGCCATTGCGGAGGTTTTAGTTTTTAGCGCTTAGGTGCGGGATCAGAAAGCACTAGTGTCTTTAAATAGACCCACTTTTAGGTCATTAGCCACGTAAATGACTTTACCATCAACCAGTACTTCACCATCGGCAAGACCCATAATCAATTTACGGTTAATAACACGTTTAAAATTGATACGGTAAGTCACTTTTTTAGCCGTTGGAAGTACTTGGCCCGTGAATTTTACTTCACCAACACCAAGAGCACGACCTTTGCCTTCCCCGCCGAGCCACCCGAGGTAGAAACCAACGAGTTGCCACATGGCATCTAGGCCTAAACAGCCAGGCATAACAGGGTCATTAACAAAATGGCAGCCGAAGAACCATAAGTCTGGATTGATATCCAATTCAGCTTCGACATAGCCTTTATTGAATGTACCACCATCTTCAGTCATGGTGATGATACGATCCATCATCAACATATTACCTGAAGGTAATGGAGGCCCATTTTCGCCAAATAATTCGCCTCTTCCAGAAGCTTCTAAATCACTTTTTGTATAGGAACTGCGTTTATCAACCATGTTCTTCTGATAGCCTTAATTAAGTTTAAGAATACAGGATAGCTTACACTTGTACGCTGAACAACTCCGATCTGATATTTTTTTATTCAACCAAGCCATTTTAGGAACCATGGAAGTTTTGGTTTTTCGGGTGAATTTGCTTGATTGATGCGTTCTTGAATTAAAGCTAACAGGTGTACGTTATCACCTTCAGCTTGCTGCTCAAAATAGGGCTGCTTAGTGAGTAATGTGATCGCTTGAGCAACATGCTCCACAGGCCAAATATGGAATTGCCCCTCTTGTACGGCATTGACAACAGCCTCTTTGACACAGAGATGGCGCACATTAGCCATTGGGATAATTACCCCTTGTTGCCCTGTTAAACCACGCTGAGCACAAATATCATAGAAGCCTTCGATTTTTTCGTTTACACCACCTATAGGCTGCACATAACCAAACTGGTCGACAGCACCGGTGACGGCGATTTGCTGATCGATAGGCTGGAGCGCTAATGCACTAATTAACGCACAAAGTTCGGCAAGAGAGGCGCTATCGCCATCAACTTCACCATAGGATTGCTCAAAAACAATCGAGGCTGAGAATGGCTGAGGCTGCTCCAATTTTAGCTCATAATTTAAATAAGCTTGCATGATCATCATGCCTTTAGCATGAATGTTGCCGCCAAGCTCGGCTTTCCGTTCAACATCGACAAATTCCCCATCACCTAAATGGGCGACACAGGTAATGCGCGAAGGCTCTCCCAGCGCTTCTGGGTGCCCAGGATAATGCAAGACGGACAATCCATTGATTTGTCCTATCACTTCGCCTTCGGTTTTGATAAAAACCTGTTCTTGCAGAATATCGTCTTGTGAACGTTCTGTCAGGAAACTATGGCGCCATAGGCGGTTTTCCACAGCCTGATTAAAGGCATTGGCGTCCATTAAGTTGCCTGACTGATAGTGAGAGGCATCCGTCAATCGGCGGGCTAGCCACTGTGTATCAAGAGGTAGATTAAATTTATCTTCACAAAACCGTGTTGCCTGAGTGATAAACGTAGGCCAACCATCAGGTGCGATTTCGGGGAGATGGTTAGCATTAATAATTGATTTTATATAGCGCATCCACAAGGCGAGTTGTTCTTCATTATCAAAGAACATTATGGGTTCATATTCCCCATAAATAGCATGTTCAAAGAGATCTGCGTGAGTGTACTCAAACTCTTCAAGCTCAAGCCGGTCACCAACAATGATTAACTTGATATCGAGTGGCTGAGGTTCAATTTCAATCGGTAATGGTTGATTATCGGAGAAAGGCAACCATTCGAATTGGCGGCGAGCTATCATATTTTGTAGCCGCTGCCACATCAGGGGTTGAGAGACCAATGATGATGCCGATAATATCAATACTCCACCATTAACGTGATGCAATAAACCCGGCACTGGATGTAATGATGGTGTGATATACCCAAACAGTTGTTCCGGCTCAATCCAATGGCGACAGGCAATATTTGCTCGGCTTGAGAAGCGCCCCTCAATTTCAGGACACCATTTGAAAGCAAGTTTATTTTCAGTGGGTTGATAATCACCATTAATGGGCGAAAATGGGGTCAGTAAAGGGCGGATCGCCTCAGCAAATGTTGCTAGATAATGCTCACTGTCGTCGGACTTGATAAACATAAATCGAGTCCGTGAATTCTCTTTGATAAAGCGCTCAATGCTATCAAATAGCCTTGGCTGGATTTCTGACAAAGAAGCAGGAGTCAGGGTATCTGAAGAAACAAAGTTTGCCTGGTAAGGCGTTAGGTCAGGTATTAGGCCTTGCCATGTTAGTTCTTGACTGATCACTATAATTTTTCTGCTATTAATATGATTATAAGTAAAATGCCTGTCGGTGAGCAGGGCGCGTATGCCTGAATTTGGTTTGGATATTTTATACTCTTTTTATTGTAGGCTGCCCCGTTATTGACGACATACATATGTACGACTCACAGACTTTAGTACATTAGCGGCGGCTCATTTTTTGAGCAATTCGCTGTACTGCAAACTATTTAGAGTATATGTTGTTTTCAGGCCAATTTATTACCCATAGGGCAAGTTTGCTATATTAGCGTTTGAGCGCCAATCTTGCAGCAATAATTGTCGTATAATCAGTTAGAATAAAGAAAATAATAGCACAACAGGCAAAGACATTGGCCATGTTAAGCCAATTAAGAGCGCACTGAGCAATCTCATAAAGATATTAGGGTCTTTAGTCAGGAGTAGTGTTATAAGCGCTGAGCACACCCCGCCTATCCCATATACGAGAAGTATGCATTCAAATGTGGACATGCTTGTTCATTAAATTGTTAATAGATGAGCGATGATTGTACACTATTTTGTGCCTAGTTGTTATCTTCTTTGTCAATAATAGGTCGACGGTGGTGCTTAAATTGCGTATCTTCATCTAAAATTGCTAATATAGGTCAGGTTCGATCTTCGTCAGGAAAAAATATGAAATATCAGCAGCTTGAAAATTTAGAATGTGGCTGGAAATGGGAATATCTGGTGAAGAAGTCCCGAAGTGGTGAGCCAATTACTCGGTATATCGAAAGAAGTGCCGAAAGTGAGGCTATCGCGCTATTGCTCAAAATGGAAAACCAGCCCACAGAGGTTTTAAAATGGATCGCTTTGCATATGAATCCACAATTGGATAACCGTATGAAGCAAAGCATTCGAGCAAGACGTAAACGTCATTTCAATGCTGAGCATCCCCATACCAGAAAAAAATCTATCGACCTTAACTTTTCTGTTTGGCAGCGTTTATCTAACCTTGCAGTGAAACGCAATAAAACATTATCAGAGACGATCATTCAGTTGATCGAAGATGCTGAGCATAAAGATAAGTATGAGAGCCAAATGAGTTCGTTAAAGCAAGACCTACAGGCGATTCTAGGGAATTCAAGTACCAAGAAATAGGGGAGACGATTATCTCAAGTTGCCCGTTGATCAACCACGATCGTTTTATTCCCAACGAAATGCTTTGTAACCCGCCATTATTTTTTCGACCACGATTGATTTAATCGTAACAATGACAGATTGTGTTTAGTGAGCTGATGATTTTTAGCATAAAAAAAACCCCATCGAAATGGGGTTTTTTGTATTCAGTTCGAAATTCGAACGAGGGGCTAAGAATTAAGCACCTGGTTGAGTGACAACTTCAGTTGTACCTTGAATTTCGATTTCAACGCGACGGTCTGGAGCCAGACACTCGATCAGAGCTGCACGGCCTTTAACGTTGTCACATTTGTTACCAGTTACTGGATCTTCTTTACCACGACCTTCAGCAGCGATTGCGCTTGCTGGAACGCCTTTAGCAACTAAGTAATCAACAACTGACTGAGCACGTTTTTGTGACAGTGGCAGGTTGTAGTTTTGTGAACCGATACGGTCTGTGAAACCAACTACCAGTACGCGACCTTGAGTTGGGTCGATGCTGCTCAGTTCGTTATACAGTTCGTTCAGTGCTTGCTGACCTTCTGGTTTCAGAGTTGCTTTGTTGAAGTTGAACAGAACGTCTGAACGCAGAGTGAAACGCTTGTTCTCAACAACTGGCGCTGGCTCAACAACTGGAGCTGGCTCAACAACTGGTGCTGCTTCTTGGTTGAAGCGGTATGCCAGACCAACGCTCAGCATGCCGTTGTCAGGACGTACGCCCAGGTTGTCGTTATCACCGATGTTGCTAACCCATTGGTAATCTAAACGAGTTGCCCAGTTTGGAGTGATTGCATATTCAACACCCAGTGCGTATACAGGAGAAACACCAGTATCGTTTTCTTTGTAACGCTCTTCACCTGTTTGGTGTGCTTTAACATCAGTACGCCATACCATACCACCTAAACGAGTGTAAACGTCTAAGTCGTCCATTACTGGATAGCTCAGTTTGGTAGTCAGAGAAACACCCATTGATTTCAGGTCGCCGTTGTTACCAGCACCTTTGTATTTCATTTTACCAAACCAGTCATAACCAAGCTCGAAGCCCATGTACTGGTTGTATTGGTAACCTGCGTATGCACCAGCACCGAAAGTATCACGGTCAGTACTTTTACCTACAGTGTTTTCACGATCAACTGGAGTGAAGCTGGTATCTTCATAGTGAGACCAACCCAGTTTAGCACCGGTATACCAAGTGTTGTCTTTTGGAGCTGCCTGCGCAACAGTTGCGAAAGCTGCTACTGCCACTGCTACTGCGATAGCTGTCTTTTTCATTTTTTACGCCTCGTTATCATCCAATATAGGCATGGCTTCAAAGAGCCTTATTATTCGCCATTGGTTTAAAATACTTGCTAGGTTTCGCTGACATTATCTACAAAAATTTATAAAAAGTAAAAAATAATGCCATAACCTTAACAAGCTAAAGTCTACAACGAACTAAAAAAGATACAAGTAGAGCAAGCAAAAATCATGGTAAAAAAACATTTTTTAGCGGATAAATCAGAGAGATAAACGTAATCCTATTTTGAGTTGATTATTATCTATCACATTGATCTCAATTATTTTTTCGGTATTTTCTGAGTCTGAGATATCCGAATGTCAAATTTACTAAGAATATTCTTAATCTTGGCTAGTGATAATAGTTAGAGTGAATTTTTAGGTTATTTTGCTGTCCAGAATGGATACTTGCGATATTATGTGTTTTTTGAGGGCGCATAATAAAGCCGATAGAATGTCCTTCTTGTGCTGCTGTTTGTAAGCGAGCAAAGTCCTGTTTATTTAATTCCGGTAGCCAACCTAAAACAACACTATAATTACCACTTCTTAATGCCTTTTCCATCGCATCTATCGTCGTTATCGACGCCATATTGCTGAGTTGCATAATTTTGTTAATAGGCAAGCCTGATTGCATTAACCAGTGACGACTTAACTTTTTATTGGGGCTTAGCCAAAGCAGCCAACGAGATTGCGCCCCGAACTGACGCAACATCGGCAGTAGAATGTAATCCATAATAGGATGTTTTTCATCGTAAACCAGCTCACTCACCATGCCTTGTTGCATCGAGCCATCAATAGGCGGTGTTGAAGGCATTGCTTGTGTGCTGTGGTTAACAGAATGTTCAGTTGCCTTGTTCCAAGAATAAATAGCCATAGTTCACCTCGCAATCAAACTGTATGCATATACAGTAACTGTATATTTATCCAATATCAAGACTATTTTTTCAAAGCGCTTCGCAACTTTGTTGTTTTTATCTGCAATATTCTTGGAGTTTTTAGCGGATCCTCTCAGAATGTACTTCTGCTAATTGTTTGTAAAATTAAGGTATTTATAGTTTCACACACAAGGATGGAAGTAGATGAATGCTCATAAGGAGTTTGGGTGTATGTCTTTAACGGAAAAAAATGATTCTCGATTAGATCAGCTGTTAAAAGGTTTTGGTGAATTTAAAAAGAAAAACTATTTTGGCGGCTATTGTTTGATTGTTGATAACGTTATTGTTGGCTTAGCGCTTGATGGGCTCTTATATTTACGTGGCTGCCTTTTTGCAAGGAGCTACTTTGAATCAATTGAACTTGAACGGTTAGTTTTCAGTAAAAAAGGGATCCCACTAGAGCTGCGCTATTATCAGTTACCTCAGCAGATTTGGGAGAATGAAGCGCTTTTATTGCACTGCATTGATTTAGCCTATCGTTCAGCTATTGAAGAGCGGCAGCAAAAGCAGTCTGCCGTCACTCGGATAAAAGATTTACCTAATATGAATATGTCGGTTGAAAGGGCATTAGGGAAAATAGGTATTCATAAAGCCGACGATTTACGTGAAATAGGCGCGAAAGCGTGTTTTTTGAAGTTAAAACAGCTTGGTCGTTTTTCCCCTAGTATCAAATTATTAATTGGGTTGGCTGGTGCAATCGAAGGTTATCACAGTGCTGTGCTGCCGACACAAATTAAACAAGAGTTGATTAATTGGTACAACAGCGTTGGTTGAACCGTATTAGGCTAAAGGTCGCACAAGCGGGTGTAACGATTAACGCTGTATTTTGACACCCGCTCATCAGTTTGATTTATCCGCTATATGGCTGAATGATGGCCATTTGCAAGAGGCGAAGTAACGGGAATATTAATTTGTTTGATCATGGATTTTATTTCAGGGATCAGTTCAAGCAGCAGCCTTGTTTGTTCCATAATAAGAACCGTCTTTTCATCATCGCTGGTCGATATGCTATCTATGCGATGAGTGATACTCTCTCGTAGACGTTCTGATTTCTCATCCATTAAGGTATCTAGGCTCATGACTTGTAATGATGTTTCTACATAACAGATAGCATCACTCAAAATAATCAGGTTTTCCTCATTTTGCATTTGCTCTCGGTGCGCACCCAATGCTGAAATATAACTCAGTAAGGTGTGGTTGAGGCAGAGGAGCCTAAAGGCTTGCTCTTGAGTGACTTTATACGATTTAGGATCGGATGCCATATTGGAAACGATAGAAGCAAACTCAGCATCATTATTGTGGGCATCGCGGCGTGCAACACGGTATTCCAGACTGTTATCTTTACCTTGGTAATATTGCTGTAAAATCGCATCTAAATAGCGGCAGTTACTGTTCATGGTTTTTTGCACAACCTGCGGTAACTGGCGGAATTTCCAATCAGGCCATATAAAGCTAACAGCAAGGAAGGCTATAAAACAACCAACTAGCGTATCAATGACCCGAGGGAGAGCAACTTCAAATCCTTCCCCTAGCAGGTTGAAACAAAATAGAACGAGCAGAGTAATAAATAGTGTCGCTTGCGCATATTGGCTACTGCGGAAAACAAAAAACAGTAACCCAGAGATAACAATTAAGGTGAGCTGCCCTTCCATAGAAGGAACAAATTTTAATAGTGGCAAGCCAACGAGGATCCCAATCAGTGTGCCAATAATACGGAGTGCGAGCCGCCGTTTTGTTGCGCTATAGTTAGGCTGACAAACGAACAAGCTAGTCAATAAAATCCAATATCCTCTTTCTAAATCAAATAATTGGATGATGAGATAGCCTGTACATAATAAGAGAGACATCCTAACTGCATGGCGGAACAGGGCGGATTGCGGTGTTAAATGGTGCTTGAAGCGCGCGATGATATCACTGATGCCTGAAGGTGACTCATCTGAAAGTTGTTCAAATTGTTTATTATTCTGTTGGCGTGAACCTTGTTCGAGGCCAAGCCCTCTCAGTTGGACATCAATCCCTTTTAGATTTTTGAGTAGATTATACAGCGCCTTAATTTCATGAATTGCAGGTGACTGTTGTTTTAGCAGTTGCAGTGAGTTTTCAAGGTAAGCAAAAGTACCTTCAAAGCGCGGGTTATGTTGGTACTGCTTACGCCACAAAACAGATTGTGCTACCTGTTGGCAAGCCCGCGCTTGCATGCTAAGTAGTCGTTGGAAACGAAAGAGAATATCGCTATGGCGTAGCGTACGACTCAGTTGCTGATATTGTATGTGTGATGAGCTAGCCCGTTCATGGATATCTTGTGCAACGAAATAATATTGTAGGGTATTACGTGTTCCTTTCTGGCCTCTATCGCCTTTGAGCCGACTGAGCAGCGCAATTTTAGCCTGATTCATCGTACTGACTAAGGTGCTATTGACTAAGGCTAAATCATAGACTGACTGTTGGTAGTCATCTTCAAGATCAGGGTCGAATAAGTTGGCCTTTGCATCGAGGTAGGCGGCTAGCTGTTGATAACATTGAGTGATCGCATCTTGTAAAGGCCGAACAGGGAAAAGAATGTGGCCGATCAACGTAAGAAGGTTATACCAAATAGCCCCAATAAGTAATAGGGCGGGTTGTTGGTACCAAGTATCAAATATTGGCACCCCAAGCATGGTATAGATGGCTATCAATAACGCACCAAATGCAATAGTGGCGTAGCGTTGACCTAGCGCCCCTAAGAGAATAAACCCACAGGTCGAGAGTGCCAACCCAAAAAAGAACAGAACGGGATGCGGGAACAGTAACTCAATCGAAACTGAGGCAATAAAAAAACAAAGTAGGGTGATAGCTAGGTTTTTTAATCGGCCAGTCAACCTATCATCTAGGTCGGTCAAGGCGGCCGCTACCATACCTAATGTCAGAGGGATTGTGACTTTAGGCTCTTGCCCCAATAACCAAGGGATCAGTGTCGTCCCTGTCAGGGCGATTAAGATTCGGATATAATATAGAGCATGACTGTTATATAAAACACGACGATAACTGGTAAGCAGCGTTAACACAAAGTACCTCAGAGGCGAACATTTCGTAGTCTATACTCGTTATATTTTAAGTTGCCTAGCTGTTACGTGTTGAAGTGCTCAAGGTTTATAGGCTCCTTGGGCGTCTTTTCGACGAATAAACAAGCAGTTTAACCTGCCGCCTAGATACAACTCGAATATTTAGAGTCTATATAGGATAGCGTGTTTGTAAGTAATAAAAAACTGTCTGGAATCAAGCAGCCATTATTTTCATGATTGAACTACTCAGGTGCAGGATGTATGGAACTGAAATCAACACAGATTGGGCAGCGCCTGGCTCAGCATCCCTATAATCGGGTTCGCTTATTAAATGCTGGCATTGAGGTGAGTGGTGAAAAACATCAATATCTTATCCCTTTTAACCAATTAATTGATATTCATTGCAAAAGGGGAATTGTTTGGGGGGAGTTAGAGTTTGAACTAGCTGATGAGCAAGTTGTTCGTTTGCATGGAACCGAATGGAAGCAAACGCAACGCTTTTATCACTATTTAAATGATAAATGGCAACAATGGAGCATTGAAATGAGTGAGGTCAGTGCTCAAGTGCTTGTCGCCCTCGCAAAAGGAATACAGCAGCAAACTCAGCAGGATAATTGGTTTAGCTTGCGTGAATTAAACACCTTTCGTAAAAAGATCAGCGAGCAATTTTCCTCCCTTCCTCTGCCGTTAGCGCGAGTCAGTCAATTTGAAAACTGTGCTGCCCCTTATCACTACTGTTTGCAATGGCTCAATGATGGAGAACGTTGTCGGCAACAGGTTAACCAACAATGGAGTGAATCAATCCTGTCACGCTATAGTGATTTTTTCCAACATGTTGAAACCTCCCCGTTAAACTCAAGCCAAGCACTCTCCGTCATTAATGGAGAAGATAACGTTTTAGTACTTGCTGGGGCGGGGAGTGGGAAAACGTCAGTATTAGTCGCGAGAGCCGGCTGGCTTCTTTTAAGAAAGCTCGCTAAGGCTGAGCAAATCTTATTATTAGCGTTTGGTCGTAAAGCGGCGCAAGAAATGAATGAACGTATCCAAGAGCGTTTGCAGCAGGAGGATATTGAAGCCAAAACATTTCATGCGCTAGCGCTCTATATCATTCGTGAAGGAAGCAATAAATCACCTGCTATCAGTGAATTCGAAACTGACTCTCAAAAACGCGGTGAATTGTTATTGAATGAATGGCGTACACAGTGCAGTACGAAAAAAGCGCAAGCGAAAGGCTGGCGGGAGTGGCTAACTGAGGAGCTACAGTGGGATGTGCCGGAAGGTGAATTCTGGAAAGATGAAAAAATCAGTAAAAAGATAGTAAGTCGCTTAGAGCGCTGGTTAAGTTTAATGCGTATGCATGGCGGTAGCCAGAAAGAGATGATCGAATCTGCCGACGAGCAGTTTAGAGATCTGTTTCAAAAACGCCTTCGTCTCATGTCACCTTTATTAAAGGCTTGGAAAAGTGCTCTAAAAGATGAAGGGGCTATCGATTTCTCTGGGTTGATCCATCAAGCTGTTAATTTATTAGAGAAAGGGCGTTTTATTAGCCCTTGGAAACACATATTGGTCGATGAATTTCAAGATATTTCGCCGTTAAGAGCAAAACTGCTACAGGCATTGCGTCAACAGAATAAACAAACGTCACTTTTTGCTGTTGGTGATGATTGGCAGGCTATATATCGTTTTAGCGGGGCAGAGCTTGATCTGACAACCTCTTTTGAACACAATTTTGGCGAAGGAGCGCTGTGCGCATTAGACACCACTTATCGGTTTAATCAGCGCATTGGTGAAATTGCGAATCGCTTTATATTGCAAAATCCGACGCAGCTCAATAAACCACTTAATAGCCTCGTTAAAGGCAATAAAAAGTCAGTCGTTTTGCTTTATGAAAATGCACTGGAGCGTTTATTCGATAAGATGAGTGGTTATGTCACGGAAAATGAAACTATTTTATGTTTAGCACGTTATCACTATCTGCGACCAGAAATCTTAAGTAAAGCGCAAACACGCTGGCCAAAGCTTAAGATTGAGTTTATGACCATTCATGCCTCTAAAGGGAAGCAAGCCGATCATGTCATTATTTGTGGGCTGAACAGTGGGAAGGATGGATTCCCAGCGGCGGTACGCGAATCTATTATGGAACAAGTGTTACTCCCTAAACATGAGGAGTTTGAGCACGCAGAAGAGAGGCGGCTGTTATATGTGGCAATGACGCGTGCAAAACAGCAAGTATGGCTACTGTATAACCCCGATGAACCATCAGAGTTCGTTAGTGAATTAAAACAGTTAGGTGTGCCTAGACAGAAAAAACCTTAAATAGCAAAGAGCCGGATAAACTATCCGGCTCTTGAAGGCTTATTTTGTGCGTTCTTGTAAGTACTGCTGGTAATCAGGGATCACTATATCAATTGCACCATTAAAATAGGGTGACGTAATAATAAAGTCTGCTGTTGCTGGATTAGTGGCTACAGGGATATTCCAAACAGCCGCTAAACGTAATAAGGCTTTCACGTCTGGATCATGAGGAACAGCATTCAGAGGGTCCCAGAAAAAGATCAAAACATCGATTTTTTGTTCGGAGATCATCGCTCCTATTTGTTGGTCACCGCCCATAGGGCCGCTAAGCATACCAGTAACATGAAGCCCTGTATGGTGACTAATCAGTTTCGCTGTGGTACCCGTTCCAAACAGTTGGTGGGATTTAAGTTGTTCGCTATTCTTTGTTGCCCAAGCTAATAATGAAGATTTACAGTGGTCATGGGCAACGAGTGCTATATTTTTAGTGTTTTTTATTGTACGAGTAGTTGATTCCATGATGTTCCCTTAAAGGTGGCGTGGTATCACGCTAAGCATATTAATAATGACGTGTTTGTCGCGATCTGCTGGTTTTTATCGCAATAATGAGAGAAAGACTATCTCATAACTTTCTGGGGTAATTGAAAACATAATCCATGTTTTCTCTCATCTTGCCAGCAACATCAACGTGGTACTCATAGTAGAAAAATTGAGTTAGCACACACTACAACATATATCATATTGTAGATTAATAGTTTACTGATTTAGGGAGTTATTTTGATGACTAACCAAGAAATTGCTGAAATATTACGTAGTGTCAATACGATCGCCTTAGTTGGCGCAAGTGATAAAAAAGATCGTCCAAGTTATGAAGTGATGGAGTACTTATTAGAGCAAGGATATACCGTAATCCCTGTCAGCCCTAAATTAGCAGGGCAAATGCTATTAGGGCAAAAAGTCTACGCAAAATTAGCGGATATTCCTCAACCAATAGATATGGTGGATGTATTTCGTAATGCTGAAGCCGCGGTGGAGATCGCACAGGAAGCCGTTGCGATTAAAGCCAAAGTACTGTGGCTACAAAAGGGGGTTATTAGTGAAGATGCGAAAAACATCGCACTTGCTGCGGGCATGAAATTTGTTATGGATAGATGCCCAAAACAAGAAATCCCTTTATTAGGTTTAGAAAAGTAAGCATGACAATACAGTAAAGCAGCGTTGGGCTGCTTTACTGTTGGATACAAGTTAATAATTTTATAAACAACTAGTTACGTAGGCGCGGTGCCTGTAATTGTGAGCGAATAGACTCTGCCAATTCGTCCATGGAAGGTTGCTCTGGATGGTCATCAGCGGTTTCATAAGTAATTTGCGCTTCAGCCAAATAAGTATGAATAGCTTCGCCGTTGTCATCTTCCATAACAACATGGTACCAAGGCAGATCACGTAATGTGCTGTTTGAAGCAATATCATCATCGTGTGGTTGTTCGAGCGAATATTCGGCATCGACGTCGACCACAACGCCTAGGTAGCCGAGTAGTTTATGTCTAACTTGTTGCCCGATCCCATATTTACTGGTGATCATCATAGCCACCTCCTAAAAGCCTTGCTTATGCTATAACTTTATATTGGGGCAGTGTTCCGCGTTTTCAAGCCAATGTATGGACAATTACTCATAACGCAATACACTGTCTTATATGCAACATTGAAAAGCAGTGCCTCAATTCCAGATTATATGTTCGATGAATAAAAGACAACTGTAATAAATCGTATTTTAGTAAATAATGCACTGATAATGGGGGCCAAAATGACAACATCAACCGGACGTTTGTTTTATATCTATGGTCGCGTACAAGGAGTTGGTTTTCGTTACCAAACGTATCATTGGGCGAATCAAAATGGCATAAAAGGGTATGTCTATAATCGCGAAGATGGCAGTGTCGCACTGGGTATCTATGGTTCAGACCAAGATATCCGTTTTGTCGAAGAATGGCTCAATGCAGGTGGCCCTCCGGGAGCAAAGATTGATCACTATTTTAGTGAAAATTGGCACACTGAAAAAATAGCGGATTTTTCGGTCCGCTATTAATTGGCTAGCCATTTAAATACATTTCACGGGCTTTGGCAGGCCGGCAAGTTTTGTTGCTTGCTTTGCTGGGCCTTTAGGGAATAGTCGATATAAGTAGCGGCTATTTCCTTTATCTTCCCCAAATTGCTGTGAAACGGCTTTCACGAGCATACGGATGGCAGGAGATGTATTAAATTCCAAGTAGAATGCGCGAACAAAGCGAATGATTTCAAGATGCTCTTCTGTCAAAGTGATATTTTCTTGCTCTGCGAGAAGAGGAATAAGATCTTCGCTCCATTGTTGGCTATCGATAAGGTAGCCCTGAGGGTCAGTCTCAATTTCTTGGCCGTTAAAAAGCAACATACAGATTTCAACCTAAACAAAAATAGAGTGCAAATTTAGCAAAAAATAGGCGATAACCCAAGCGACCTGTTGGAAATGTTGATAATTTAGCCCATTAACACATTAAGTGCCTATTTTTATAGCAATTGATAAAATAGGGGGTTTACATCGAAAGCGCAGATGTTTATAGTGCACGTCATTGCGGAGGGGTGGCCGAGCGGCTGAAGGCAGCGGTCTTGAAAACCGCCGATGGGAAACCATCCGAGAGTTCGAATCTCTCCTCCGCCATCTTCACTTCTAGCAACGTCTTCTAAAGTCTTCCAATCCCAAGTAAATCAAGTATTCCAGCGAAATCTCACTCTACCGAAGTCTACTAACGTCTTTCTAAATCTCTACAATTTGTTGTATAGTTTTTGTATAGAATTTACCTCTACAATATTAGTGATTTATGAAGCTAACAGATATGCTAATCAAGTGTGCTTACACGCCGACCTCATATTGTGCCGCTATCAGAGCAGGTGATTGATTTGCTGAAACAGACACATCCCATCAGTGGCAGTTATCAATATATATTCCCTAGTCGCACTGATTATAGAAAGCACATACCAGATATGGCACTGAATACGATGATTAGGCGCATGGGCTATAGTGGGCGAGCCACAGGCCACGGCTTCAGGCACACAATGAGCACCATCCTACATGAACAAGGTTATAACACTGCATGGATTGAGACACAGCTAGCACACGTTAATAAACTCTATTCGTGGAACGTATAATCATGCTCAGTATATTGATGGGCGTAGAGTGCTAGGGCTACTTTGCCAACATCGCCTTCATCCAAGAGTCAATCTGAGATGGCGGTATATGAATACCTGCTTGGGGATCTGACAGGACTCCATCAGTTAGCTTTACAAGGCAGTATGCGGATATTACAGCTGCTATCAATTCAAGCGGTCGGTTACCAACTGAGAATAAAATACAGAAATCAGCTGTAGGTATATTAATTTCTTTTTTATGATCATCATCCATAAACCATGAGCCGTATTCAAAGCCGGTAATCTCGTTATCTAATTGATAAGGAAGAAAACCAGAAAAGGTGAGTAAGTCAAAATCAGTATCCATAATCAGTGATTTATTAACCTTGGCTATTTCCGCCTGCCACTCGAAAGGTGATGGGAGTGATTTAGAAGAGAGGTAAACGTTAAAATCTTGAGACATAGATATTACCCTAGCTAGCATGTTTTTCATTTTAGCCTACTAAATACTATTAATTGAGAAAAGGCTTTTAATAGGAAAATAATTTCTAATAACCATAAGCAAACACGGTGTGGTTATTTTGATATCAAAAAGACTCATAGTAATAACGTACCAAAATGGTACTGTGATAAACCACGGTAGTACTATTGATTGGGCTATATAAAACCTAATGCTTGCCATTGACCAAAATTAGATTGGATTGATTAATATCTTTGTTATCACTAGTGTTTTATGAGTATGCAGTAGGTACATCTTCGGTTTCAAATTAAAGCAAGTTATACAGCATTTACTATGATGGTATGAAGGTGAGTAAATCAAAAATGAGAAAAGCGAAATCAACCAGAATCACCACATCAGGAACGGTAATAAAATCCCCTGAGAAAGTTAAAACAGCTACAGGTAAAGTTATGGCCACAATGACTATTCAGGCTGAGAGTGACAAGCGTAGTCCAGATTTTCATAACCATGTTGGTTGGCTTTAATAAAGGCATATTTAAGTCGGATTGACTTGCAAAGTACAACGCGGCTTTTTTAATGTATCCTGCTTTTTAGTGACTCTTTGTAACTCTTTTTTAAGTCGCAGAATGTCATCACTTTCAATAGATATAATTTGATATTGCGAAGAGTCTGGCTATATTTTTTAATCCATGCGTAAAGACTATGCGTTGTTGTGCTCAGTCGGTTAGCCGCGCGGGCTACACTATGTCCTTTTTTCGTGATTTGCTTCAATTTTCAATTTTCAATTTTCAATTTTCAATTTTCAATTTTTCTGGATATTGTTTGCTGCTCATAAACACCTCTCTTTTCGCTATTTTGTCTAACTAAAAGGTGTCTATCAAGTCGGTGGCTATTCAAACAGAATGCGGTAAATAAGGTAGTTATATAGGCACTGTTGCAAAGTTTTACTGAGATTAATTTCTCTACTATAGATTGTCATTCAGATGATCAAAAATCCAATATATTGTGGCTATAACGATTCATTTTTTATAAAAATCAAACTTTGCAATAGTGCCAAAATAATTAACTAAATATAAAATTTAGTTAATCTCTCCTTTATTACCCTAAATATGGGTTTTAAGTTGTTTTTTATTTTTGTATATGGGCTGAAAAAATTATATTTATCTAAAAAAATTAATATGTCAGGTCGATTGATTTAGATATAATTGCCAATTTTTTGACTAAATGGGGAAACGTTCATGTCCACTCGTAAGTATTTAACCCAACAGGAAATATCTCGACTTTTAGCTGCTTGTCATTTGTCGCGACATCCCGAACGTAATTCTTGCTTAATTTATATGTGCTTTATACATGGTCTAAGGGCAAGCGAAGCCCTATCGCTAAAATTATCTGATCTTAACTTAGAAAGTAATGAGCTTTATGTACATCGTTTAAAGAATGGTTTTTCAGTTAATCACCCACTGATTGATGAAGAGATCCCTCTCATTAAAGCTTGGCTAAAAATTAGAAATACATGGAAAGGGAAAGAAAGTCAGTGGTTATTTTTATCTGAAAGAGGGACTGCCATGACTCGTCAGCGCTTTTATCAACTTTTTTCACGACTTGGTGAGCTAGCTGAACTAACTCTAGGTATTCATCCCCACATGTTACGACATGCATGTGGTTATGCATTAGCGGATAGAGGCGCCGATACGCGTTTAATTCAGGATTATTTGGGGCACACGAATATACAACATACCGTAAGATACACAGCAAGTAACCCAGCAAGATTTCGGGGAGTATGGTGAGATAAAGGCGTTAAAA